>JAHDWY010000281.1 GCA_023384315.1 Candidatus Hydrogenedentota bacterium
CGCCTCGTCTTCATTCTTAGGCTCCGAACGCACGAGCCGTATAACGCGATGGGATCTTCCACTGAGGTCGTCCACGAGTGCTGAACCGAGAAATCCGGAGGCGCCGCTGATAAGGATTTTCATGACAAATACGGTCTCCAAGGGTGTTGTGATTAGCTTGATCGTCTCGCTGCAATGATAAACACCGGGGACGAAAGTTGAATTCATCGATGCAGCGATTACCGATTCACGCGGATTAGCGATAAGGAAGTGTGTCAGTCCCTTAAGTAACCTCTAATCCGAGATGCCGCTCTTCCGCCGCAAGGCATTTCATTCAAAGGCGTTACACAGAAAAGTGAATATGCGTGGATTTTTTGTTTGACATCAAACGATTCTGCGTGATACAATTTGATTGCCAACACAAGAAAGGATTCCGATGCCGCTCGACCGCGAATTGAATCTCGAAGCCCCGTTCAAGGACATCTGCCACGAATCGGTCCTGAGTATTATCCGGACCGCCAGCGTGTTATCCAACGCCGGCGATCAGCTCTTCCGGCAGTTCGACTTGACGGAAGCCCAGTTTAACGTCTTGTTCTCGCTGAAGTACAACCCACACCACGTAACGCAGACCGACCTGGGCAAGCGCCTGGTGGTGACCCGGGCCAGCATCACCTCGGTGCTCGACAAGTTGGAAAGTAAAGGGCTGGTCGAACGCCGCGATGTCCCCAACAACCGGCGGAGTTATCACGTGGTCTTGACCGCGAAGGGGTTCGCGCTGGTGGACGAAGTGGAACCATTGTACCGGGAGAATATCTACAAGGCTATGGAGGGCCTTGGCGAGAAGGACTGCCGTCAGTTGATTCGGCTCCTGGAGACGATTCGTACGCAGGTTGGTGCGATTCAGGAAACGTTGTCCGGCGCGCGCTCGTCGTAGCGGCTGGACACTGCAAGGTACTATACTGAAGGGATGAAGGCGAAGGTCCTACGGTGCGGTAGGCCTCAACAGAGGGTTTCCTCATGAATGCATCGGTGCCTGATTTCAACGCGCCCCGCAAGCGCTACCACGCGCGCGGCTTCTGGTCGCTGGTGGTGACCCAGTTCCAGGGCGCGTTCAACGACAACCTGTACAAACTGGTCATGGTGTTCGCACTCGCGGCATACGCATCGGAGGCGGGCACAAATTCCGAGCGCGGGTTCATCATGGCGGTCGCAGGCGTTGTCCTCGCAGTTCCGTTCATCGTGTTCCCCGGGTTCTTCGGGTCCTTGTCGGACCGGTTCAGCAAGAAACGCGTCGCCGTCTGGACCAAGTATCTCGAAGTCGCCGTCATGGCGCTTGGCGCGCTCGGTTTCTTTCTGCACGAGCCGATGCTTCTCTGGGTAGTCATGTTTCTGATGGCAAGCCAGTCGGCCATGTTCGGACCGGCTAAATACGGCATTTTGCCGGAGATGCTCCCCGAGGAACGGCTATCCTGGGCAAACGGTATCATCCAGATGTCCACGATGATCGCCATCATCGCCGGTACCGCTCTCGCCGGTTACCTCTTCGAAGTGCTCGGAATCGACCGTGTCTTCATGGCCGGTGGCGTGCTCATGGGGCTGTCGGTTATCGGCTTGCTCTCTTCATATGGCATCACCGAACCTCCCGCGGCGAACCCGGAACGCCGCCTAAGCGTGAATCCGTGGTCGGGGATGAGCCGCGATTTCCGGATCATCTGGCGCGATCGGTGGCTTCGCATGATCGTCGTCGGCTACACGTACTTCTGGTTCGCGGGCGCTCTCCTGTTCACCGCCATCATGGACTTCGTGGAAGTCCAGCTCGGTCTCGGAGAATCGGCGACGGGCGTATTAAGCGCCGTGCTCTCGCTCGGCCGGGTATGTCTCCCGCGGGAAGATCGAGGTTGGTCTCGTCCCCATGGGCGCTGTGCTGCTCGCGTTGGGCTGTCTCCTCATGCCCTGGTTGGGAGTTTCGTACCCCGCGGCAGCCGTCATGCTCTTGCTAATCGGGTTCGGCGGCGGCCTGTTCGACGTCCCGCTGGCGGCAGGCTTGCAGCAACTGAGCCCCAAAGAGTCCCGCGGCGGCATCATTGCGACCACGAACATGATGACGTGGGTCGGCATTCTACTGGGCAACGTAACGTATATTGCCTTGGGTCAGATTGGTCTCGGCAGTCGCGTGGCGTTCTTGTTCACGGGAGCGGCGACCTTGGCCGTGCTGGCCGTATCTTGCGCGATTCTGCCAATCATCCTGGTCCGTTCGGTGCTGTGGGTGTTGTCCAACACCATCTATCGCCTGAAGGTTGCCGGACGCGAGAACATTCCCGAACAAGGCGGCGCGCTGCTGGTCGCCAACCACGTATCCTTCATCGATGCGCTGGTGATCACCGCCGCGATCGACCGGCCCATCCGATTCATCATGGCGGACGAGATCTACCAGGTGCGGTGGATTCGGCCCATCGCGAAGATGATGAACGCCATCCCCATCTCGGCCATGGGCGGACCCCGCGAACTTGTTCAGTCATTGCGTACGGCAACGGACGCCATTCAGAACGGCGAATTGGTTTGCATCTTCGCCGAAGGGCAGATATCCCGTACGGGTCAGATGCTGCCATTCCGCAAGGGATTCGAGCGCATCATGAAAGGCGTCGAAGCGCCGATCATACCCGTATACCTGGATCAGCTTTGGGGCAGCATCTTCAGTTTCGCGAACGGCAAGTTCTTCTTCAAGAAACCGCGCAGGATCCCCTACCCCATCGGCGTATGCATCGGCAAGCCTTTGCCCCATGATAGCGATTCGGCACACGTGCGCACCTCGGTACAGGAGTTGGGCACCGAGGCCTACATGATGCGCGAGCTGGAGTGTCCCCTACTGCACCGCGCCTTCGTGCGAACCGCTCGCAAGCATCCCTTTATGATGGCCATCGGCGACGGCCGCACACCAAAACTTTCGTTCTTCAAAACCTACGTAGGTTCCATCGCGCTGGCGCGCAAACTGAAAACCTTACTGGGACCGGAGGAAATGATCGGCCTGCTGCTGCCCCAATCCGTCGGCGGTGCGTTAGCAAACATCGCCGTCCAATTCATGGGCAAAGTCGCCGTGAACCTCAACTACACCGCATCGGCCCAGTCCATCGCCTCCGCCGCGCGGCAGTGCGGCATTACGCAAGTCTTGACCGCGAAGGAATTCCTGGAGCGATTCCCGGTCGACGTCCCGGGCACGCCGGTATTTCTCGATGATGTGAAGAAGTCGATCACCGCCGGCGACCGCATTGTGGCAACGCTCATCGCGTTGTTCTGTCCCGTTCGTGTCGTCGAGCGTTTGTGCGGTTGCGCGAAGCCCCGCACGGAAGAGGATCTCTGCACAATCATCTTTTCGAGCGGCAGCGAAGGCGAACCCAAGGGCGTCATGCTGACGCACAAAAACGTATTGTCCAACGTGGAAAGCATTGCGCAAGTGTTCCCCCATGAAACCGGTGACGGGATCATGGGCATCCTCCCCTTCTTCCATTCTTTCGGGTTCATGGGTACGTTATGGTTGCCCATGTGGCGCGGATTCTTCGCGGCCTATCATCCGAACCCGCTCGACGCGAAGATCATCGGACAGTTGGTCTACAAGTATCAGCCCCGCTTCCTGATCGCAACACCCACTTTCCTCCAGGGGTTCATTCGCCGGTGCCTGCCGGAGGAATTCAGCAGCCTTGAATACGTCGTGACCGGCGCGGAAAAACTGCCAACGCGGGTGCGCGAGGCCTTCCGCGCCAAGTTCGGGGTCGAGCCGCTGGAAGGCTACGGCACGACGGAATGCTCGCCCGCGGTATCCATCAATGTGCCGGACTATCGCGTGCCCGGTTTCTTTCAGAAAGGCACGAAGCACGGCACCATCGGCCAGGCCATGCCGGGCGTTTCCGTGAAGGTGACCGACCCCGACACCGGCGCGCGCTTGAACATCGGCGAAGCCGGCGTGCTCTGGGTGAAAGGTCCCAACATCATGAAAGGCTACCTGGGCCAGCCCGAAAAGACGGCCGAGGTGCTCCAGGACGGCTGGTACAACACCGGCGATATTGCGTCTATCGATGAAGATGGATTCATCACCATCACCGACCGCCTCGCTCGCTTCAGCAAGATCGGCGGTGAGATGGTGCCGCACAACAAGGTCGAAGAAACGTTGCATCACCTGCTCGATATTCACGAGCAGACCTTCGCGGTAACCAGCGTGCCCGACGAGCAAAAAGGCGAACGCCTGGTCGTGTTGCACACGCTCATGGACGGCGAACTGGAAGTGCTTGTCGACAAACTGAAGGAGTGCGACCTGCCCAACTTGTGGCGGCCGAAGGCGACGTCCTTCTATCGCATCGCTGAGATTCCCGTCCTCGGCACCGGCAAGATGGATCTCAAGAAGATCAAGAGCCTCGCGAAGGAAATGGATGTCGGCGAGTAATAAGGTATGCTCGCGACTCGCTCCACGTTAGCGGCATCCCGGGAGATTTGGCAATGAACGATACAATCGCCGAATCGAATCCGATCGAAATCAGGGAAACCACACGCAGTACCTCCCGGGCGAATCGTCGAGTCCCCGCCAGTGTCATGACGCTCATCGTCGCCCTGTGCTTCTGGGGCGGCTACCGGGGACTGACGGGATGGCTCGTCGATCGCGAAGACGAACGCACGCCGCGCGACGCCGAGACCGGACTCATGCTGGGCGCGGAACCGCGTGACCTCGGCCCTGAAAACGCGACGAAGGCCGCGCTTTTCGTCCATGGGATCGCAGGGAGCGGTAACAACTTCCGCCAAGTGCCCGATTGCCTGGCGGCAGAAGGCTGGCGCGTGCGCGTGATTCTGCTGCCCGGTCATGGGACGACCCCCAAGGATCTCGAACATGTCTCCGCCGATACGCTGATCGATACGGTCGTAACGGAAGCGGAAGCGCTTCGCAAAAAACACGGCAAGGTCATCCTGGTCGGTCATTCCATGGGCGGCGCACTGAGTACCGTTGCCGCGTCGAAGACCGACGTCGACGGACTCGTCCTCGGCGGCGCATACTTCGGCGTCACCCACCGCTGGTACTACGGCCTGCGCCCGGAAACGTGGACCGTCATCGGCAGTCATCTCGTCCGCTGGGTCTACAAAGGCGACCTGTTCCTGCAAGTCGACGACCGGAGCGTGAAAGACGAGATCGTCTGCTACACGTGGATGCCGACTCAGTCGGGTGTCATGCTAAACGATCTTGGGCGGCGGGTGCGATCGCGGGAAGTGTTGGACAATGTCACGTGCCCCGTGCTGATGTTACATTCCCACGGTGACGTCGCGGCGTCTCCGGAAGCCGCGGAGCATGCGTTTGGAGAAATGGCGGCCGCCGATAAAGAACTGGTGTGGCTGCCCAATTCCAACCACCACATCTACTGGGACTACGACCACGACCAGGTCGAGCGCGAAATCGCGAAGTTCGCGGTGAGCATCAGCGGCGAACGAGAACAAAGCGCGCAATAGAGGTTCCGTCACGCCACGCCTATACTATCAACAATTGAAGGTCTCGCGCAGAAGAATAGGGACTGTCACCTTTTTTCTTCTCGATCACCCCTTCTTGCCAAAGATTCGCGCGAAGCAATACACATTGAGGGCGATAATAAGGGACCACGATACGCCCATCAGAATCCACGCGCCCGCAGTCATGACTCGTCCTCCTTCTCCGCTTCCTCGAACAGATGAGGCCGTGTGCGCCACGCGTACCAGATCCCGATGCATAGCAGAAGTCCTGCGCCGATGATCATTCCGCGCGCCAACCAAAGATAGGGGTCTGCGCCGGCATGCAGGATCTTGGTCTTCCACACGTCCACCGACGAGACTGCGAGGAGAACAAGGATATACACAGGTGTGACGAATGCCATAATGGGATAGAAAATGCGCGGCACCTGGAAGTCCGCGCCCTCGTGCATCTCTTTCCAACCTCGCTTGACACCAAAAAACCAAGCGAACACAACCGCCTCGATGGCCGCGAACACAATTAGTAGGTACGTTCCCGCCCAGTAGTCGAGTTCATCGATGATTCCCTTGTGCATAAAGAGAATGACCGGCTGCATCAGCACGAAGATGATGACACCCAGAATGGGAATCAACTTCTTGCGGTCAATACCTAATTCATCCTGCAAGAACAGCAGGAGGGGTGTGAACATGGCCACGCTTGACGTCAGCCCCGCGAGAAACAGGAGCACGAACCACATGGTCCCGAAAACCTGCCCGGCCGGAAGCTGTTGGAAGATCACAGGAAGACTGTAAAAACCAATGTCGAACGCACCACCGCCGGCGATCTCCTTTG
>JAHDWY010000282.1 GCA_023384315.1 Candidatus Hydrogenedentota bacterium
ATTCGCGGCCCGGCCCCAGCGAGCCCACTGCCCCGGCGCATGCAGGATGGCCGGCTCAACGGGATGCGGGGGCAGATTATGACTGGACATACGGCTACCCCAACGACAGCCGGGGTTCCTGAGACGCGCGACGCGGTCCAAAGCGGGCAACCCTTGTTGGACTTTTTTGGCTTTTCGGAGCAGCCCTTCGCGGCGACGGCCGACCCCGCCTACTACTACGCAACAAATGCCCACCGCGAGTGTCTTTTTCACTTGTGGAACACGGTCGACGAACGCCATGGTATCGCGGTGGTGTTGGGGAACTACGGCACCGGCAAAACCACGCTCCTTCGCAAATTGCTGACCGGGATGCGAACCCGGTCCGACCGCTACAATACCGCGGTCATCGGATCTCCGATACCGTCCTGGACCAGTTTTTCCTTGTTGGAGAGCATCGTGACCCAGTTTGGGTTGCGCCCGGAAACGCGGTCCTTCGTCGGGTATATGGAATCGCTATACGGCTACTTGCTTACCAAGCGGGATCGCATCAACACGCTGATCATTGATGACGCGCAAAACCTGAACAAACGCGGTCAGTTGGAACTGCTCCGGCTGGTGCAGAACCTCGAGACGCCCCAGCACAAACTGATCAATCTCATTCTGTTTGCCCAGTTGGAGTGGATGCACGTGTTGCGCGCCGCGCCCAACTTCGAACAGCGCGTCAACATGACCTATACCCTGGGCCCCCTCAGCGAGCGAGACACGCGAAGCCTGATCGACTTCCGCCTGCGCCAGGCGGGCCTGACCGAGCGCGCGCCTGTATTTGACGATGACGCCGTGAAAGTGATTCATTCGTATGCGGAGGGCAGCCCGCGCGTCACCGTCACTTTGTGCCGGAACGCCCTGTTGCTGGCCTCGCAGCTCCACACCCGGCAGATTGGCCAGGCGATTGTGCTGCACACGATCCAGAAGACAACACTTCCCGACGAGCAGAAGCGTGCGCGCGTCGCGGAGCGTATGGCGGTCGTCCCCCGTACAGTGCCCGACCATCGCCTGGACGCGCCGGCGTTAACGGTCGCGGAACAGGCATCGGGCGCAGGCCGGATGGGCGGATTCTCGAATGCGCGGGCAAACCGGCTGCTCCTGAAGGCAGCGAGAACCAATCCAGACAGGGTCATGCTGACGGAACTCCATGACGAAGCATCCTGATCAAAATCCTGAGGACGAAGGACAGGAATCGGAGGACGAACGAGATCCCTTCGAGGCGTATGACGACGAGATCCAAAGGAGGCTCGAGTCGGATCCTCGATTGGAAAGCGGTGTGTCGCCCAGCGAGCGCGGCAGCGATCTCGACTTTATACAGATGAGCGGCCTTACGGCGCCGCGCCCAGCCGACCGGGAATCGCCCGAACCGGAAACCCCAGCCTCCAACGACCTCGATCCCGAGAAACCTATCAGCTTCTTCGAAGAAGGCGTCGCCGATGTGGACGCTTCCATGGCGCCGGATGTGGACGATGTCCCATCCGAACCGGATTACTCGTCCGAACCGGACAACCGGGCTGCCATGGAACATTTGCGCGACATGATTGCCGAACTGACCAAGGACGAGCCCGGTCCTCCTTCCATGCCGGAAGACTCGCGGCAGCCCGAGCCCGCCGAAGCTGCGGCGCAGGAAGCGGCCGGCCATGCGGAAGTGCTGGAGGAGGCCGCGCCCGGCGAACCCGAATCGCCGGAACGACCCGCGCCCGAACCACCGATCCATTCGAGTCAACCGTTCGAACTCACGCCCCGCGCCGAACCGCTGGAAAACATCCAACCTCTCGAACCGGTGTCAATGGAATCGCCCGAAAAACCGATCCCAACAGATCAGCCGTTCGAACTTGAATCGCGCGAAGAAGCACGGCCAGAAGGTTTCTCCGAAAAAGTCTCCCTAGATGAGGAATCGGTAAAGGTTACGACAGAGCCTGAAGCGTTCGTCAGTCCAGAGCCCGCCTTGCCCGAAGTCGAGGACGTTGCGCCTCCACCAGCACCGGATGTGCGGCCGACACCCCGAGTGTATACGCCGCCACCCATGGACCCGCCCGCGAGCCTTTCGCCCGAACCTACCGCATCTCCCGAGGAACTGGGGGATCGCGTCCGCATTCCGTCTGTCGAAGAAGCCGAGGAGGCGATGTATCTGCGGCATAGCGCGCCGAAGACCCGGCGGCGCCGGTCCGGTCATCGCAAACACGCGCGACGCCGGCTCCTGCGCATCGCGGCCGGATTGCTCGTGTTGGCGGGGCTGGCGGTGGGCGGTATGGAAGTCCACGCCTGGTACGAACGGAGCGTGTCCAACCCGGTGTCGCTGTACAACGACGCTGCCATGCTGGCGGCGGACGGCAACTTCCACGAGGCTTCGTCAAAGTATGCCGCCTTTGCCGCTCGAAACTCCGAGCACGAATTACGGGCCGAGGCGCAGTTTGCGGCGGCGTTCACGTTGCAGCAGGTTCAACCCGCGTCCAAGGATGAACAGACGCAGGTCTACACGCGGGCCATCGAGTTGTTTCGCCAGTTCCTGGGCGACAATCCGACACATGCGAAAGCGCCGCGAGCGCGCACCTTGCTGGGCCGTCTGCATTACGAGTTGGGCCAGTACCAGGAGGCGATCGAACTCCTTCGCGATCCCGAATTGCGGCTTCTCGATCCCATCGCCGCAGTGCCCGCGGTGCGGATTCTGGCGCGGTCCTACGCGAAACTGGGCCAGGATGATTCCGCCCGGTCGTATTATCTCCAGGCCGTCGGCCTTCCGGATAACCACACGCCGGACGTCGACTACATGGAACTGGGGACCCTTTACCGGTCAATGGCGGAGCGGGCATCGGACCCGGAGGTCCGCCGCGAATACGAAGAGCTTGCCGTGACGCAATGGTCCAACGCAGTCCAGTCGCCCGGCATCGATCCCGCCACCAAGAAGGAACTGCGCGCCAAGATCGACGTGATGCGGGAGCAAGGCGTACTGATGGAGGAATCGCCCGAAACCCCGCCCGTCGTGAACGACGCCGTTGACGAACCACCTGCCGAAACGGAGGTGCCCTGGGAAGCGACCGCGCCCGCCGTGGACGAAGACGCCCTAGACGTCATAGAGGACACACCAATCGTGGAGCCGGAGCCCGAGGACGCTACCGAAGTCATCGTTGAGGCCGAACCCGACGCCGGCGTGGAAGCGGCCGTCGTGGAAGGCGGCGAACTCGCGCCCCTTGACGCAGCACCCGAGATTGAAACGGTATACCACGTTGCGGCCGGCGACACCCTTTCGGGGATCGCCACCGCCCATGGGACGACGGTGGCCGAATTGATGGCGTGGAACAACCTTACCGAAAGCGTGATTTTCGTGGGGCAAGAATTGGTCATTCACGGGCCGAAACCGCAGGAACCCGTCCCGTCCGGAACGGAGGGCGAGAACGATGAGGAAAACCGTGATTCTACGAGCTAATCGACTGCGTACGCGCCTTGGCGGAAACTGCTCCGGGATGCGCTGGATTGGCCTATTCTGCGCGTTGGCCGCCGCATGGACCGGCGCCGCGCAGGATCTGCCCGCGCTGGGCGCGCCGCTTGAAGCAGGCGAACTCGTTTTCGTGGACGTGTATCGCCGGCCGGAAGTATCGACAACCACCCAAATCGACAGCGACGGGAACATTCAGATTCCCTTCGTGGGCAACATCAACATCGCCGGCTTGACGGAGAACGAAGCTTCGGCGCGCGTGCGCGCAGCGCTCTCCGCCGTGCTCAAGAATCGGAGCGCTCCCGATTTTGGCGGCGGCGGCTACCGAATGCCCAACATGAAAACAGAGATTCTGCCGCTGAACAACGCGAACGCCGAATCGCTGAGCGTGGCATTGCAGGGCATGACATCGGAAGGCGGCAGTATTGCCTACGACCCCAACACGAACAGTCTGATTATCACCGACACGCCCGACGCGATTCAGAACATTCTCCACGTCACATCGCGCCTCGATCAGATGCAGAGTCAGCTCACGCAGGTGCGAATCGAGGCCAAGATCGCGGAAGTGAAGATCGGCGCGATGAAAGAATTGGGGGTCCGGTGGTTCGTTCAAGGCACCGACGTCAATGGCGGATACTATCCCTTGCCGGGGCAGGACATCGGCATCAACGCCTTGAAGGGCCAATCGGCATCTCCGCTCAATAACGAGAGTTTTCAGAACTCGCAAGTCGGCCAGTCCAACAGCGGTGCGGGGCGCAACTTTGTGGATGGCACCAATTTCGACCGGCTGTTGAATGTGCCGGTTCAGATACCGAAGGCGGGCCAACTGTTTTTTGGGCTGATGAACGAGCACGTCGATCTCGGGTTGTTGCTTGACGCCCTGGTGGCCGACGATGAGGCGGAGCTGCTCGCGAGTCCGAACATCTTGACCGTCAACCATAAGGAAGCCGAGATTTCCATGGTCGATGAATTCCCGTACACAGAGTTCGGCATCGAGGCGTCCGGCCGCGCCAACTTTTCCGTGCAGTTCCTCGACCTTGGCATCAAGATGTGGGTGACGCCTCACGTGTTTCAGGATAACACCGGGCGTTACGTCAAACTGGAATTCGAACCCGAAGTGTCATTCCCCACCGGGTCCAACAACGGAATTCCGATCCGTTCCGTCCGCCGGTATCAGGGCGAGTCCAACGTGCGCGACGGTCAGACCCTGGTCGTCGGCGGGATCTACCGGAACGACCTGCGCGACGTGGAGCAGCGGGTTCCCGGTCTAGGGAAAGTACCCTTGCTTGGCAACCTGTTCAAGCACACGGAGAAGGCCCATTCCCAAACGGAATTGATGCTTTTCCTCACGCCGACAGTGCATGATACGCCGGAAAGCGTAACGTGGGACCGGATGCTGGATGTCACGGCGAACTCGAAGATCGTCGGCCCCGCGATTTCGCAGCCCCAGGAAATGATGGAAGCTCGGAGAAACTAACCCGAATGGCAACGGAGACTGCAGGCCTCGAGCAGGCAGCCGGT
Organism: Candidatus Hydrogenedentota bacterium; assembly: GCA_023384315.1. Classification (GTDB taxonomy): domain Bacteria; phylum Hydrogenedentota; class Hydrogenedentia; order Hydrogenedentales; family SLHB01; genus JAHDWY01. The sequence goes on from JAHDWY010000282.1 coordinate 4,982, forward strand.
CAGGCGCCCCGCGAGAACCAGTTCCGCTACATTTTGAATGTGGGACTGCGGCGGTGGCGCCTTATCGCCCTGTTCACGATCGCCGCCTCCGTCGGCTACGGCTTCTTCGGGCTGTTCCAGTTCGAGTACGATCCGCAATTCGTCGGGTCTGCGCAGTTGCGGGTGGAGCAGTCGCCTTGGGAAAAGGACCTGCTCAAGGACGTGGGCGGAAAGCCTCTGTTTCTCAACACACCGCAGGCCCTGGTCGAGCGGGTCAGCCGCCACGGACTCGCGGAAGATCTGACGCGCGCGCTGGTCCAGCAGGCGATTGCGGACGGATTGCCGAGCGGCGCCATCTCGTCGGAAGAAGAGTTTCTCGCCAAGGTCGCCGAGATGGAGACTCGCGTCAATGTGGAGCCGCTCCCTGACGCGGGCATGATCCAAATCACGTCGATGGCGCCCACCCAACAGGAAGCAAAACGAATCGCCGAATTCGCTTCGCGCGTCTTCATCGACCGGAACCGCCAGTTTCTCCTGGAAGAAGAGGAGGAGACCCACGACTTCGTGTTGCAGAAACTGGAAGACGTCCGGCAGGAACTCGACGCAGCGGACAGCCGCCTCTGGGAGTTTCGCAAGGAGATGGGGTTCCGCACGAAGGACCAGGTATCTGCCGAAATCCAAAAGTTGACGGGGGAAGTTCTCAACGCCGAGACGACCCAGGAAGAGATCCGCGCCAAGATGACGGGGATCGAAGAACAGCTCGCCGCGAAGAACGAACAACTGCCCATGTCCATCGGACAGATCTCGGACGACATCGTTACAGGCTTGCTGGAGGAATTGAACGAGCTTCATCGGGAGCGCATTTCCCTCTCGGTGGTCTGGCAGCCGAACCAGGGGCCGTTGCGCGACCTGCAAGCGCGGATCGAGGAGAAGGAACAGGCGATTCTTCACGCGATGCAAGAGGTCGACGCCGGTGTTGGCAGCGGAATGAATGTCTTCGAAGATCGTCGAAACCTTCGCAACCAGTACCTTGCGCTTCAGCTCCAGTTGACGTCGCTAGACATCCAGAGTTCAACGAACCGGCGTTTGATCAACGAGCTTGAGCAACTCATTCCCATGTTGTCGGAGATGGACAAGGATTACCAGAACCTGTTGCGCGAAGCCGATCAGTTGCGGAAGCAATTCGACGCGCTGCTCGAGAAGCGGCTGCAGATCGCCACCGGCCTGAACCGGGAGCAAGGCTACGTGGAACGGCAGACGGTTGCGACGGCCAGCGCGGCGCCCATGGACCAGCGGGTCAAGCCCTGGA
>JAHDWY010000283.1 GCA_023384315.1 Candidatus Hydrogenedentota bacterium
CACCCCCGGTCTTCAGATCTCTGCAATCGGCCTCCGGCTTACTGACGGTGCTGCGATCCTCTGGGGCAGTGCGTCCCAAGGCATCTCCATTCCGAATAAGTATTACTCTTCATTCGATACCCTTTGCTCAAATCGGCCCACCGGGTATCCTGACGCGTACGAAATGACAAACGTTCCGTTAACCGTCTCGTATCGCACGTTCTCATCCCGCGACTCAAGATCCGATGGTGTCCCACGAACCAGCGCGTCAGACCCGTCCGGCGCCAGGTATTCCCCCGCGAACTTCTCCACAATCTCAGTCCGATCGCCCAGACTATGCCCCGTCGTCTTTAGAATCTCCCCATCGAGATCCGCTTCCTCAATGAAGTGCGGCTCCACATCCAGCCCCGCGTCAGCCATATTCGCCGCCATCTCGCGCGCGTCGGACACCAGGCACGCGTCGTCCGTGGTTCCATGCACGATCACAATCTTGCACCCGTTGCCCAAAGCGTTCATCGTCCGCGAATGTTCGGGATGACCTACGAATCGAATCGCCTGCGCGTCGGCATTCAGATAGCGCGGGTCATCCGGGTCAGGGCTGTACCCCGCGTTGAGCCGGCTCCCTCCGTCCAGGTTGAAGGCGACATCGTCGCTCAACTTCGGCATCCCGCAAATATCGATGATGCACGCGAAGGTGCGCGGCGCGAGCTTGTTCACCATGAGCGACACATTCCCCCCGCCCGATCCGCCCGTGGCATACACGCGGCCCTTGGCAAACGGGATCCCCGCCTGGCTCAACCCGTCCCACACAAAATACAGCGCCCGCAGCGCGTCCAGCGCCTGGTAGTACCCGTGGTCGTAAGGCACCCCGAGTTCCGCCTCGTACTTGCCGCTCTGCACGTAGTCCACGCTGATAGCGACGACGTTGTAGCGATTCGCAAGCGTCGCCGGGTCCGGTGCGCCGGTTGCCCCCGTGCCGCCCCAATTGTGCAGACTCAACATCAGGCCCGTGCGTTCGTTGACTTGGGCGAGGCCCCCTCCCGGATAGCGCAGATACACTTCAATGGTGCGCGGCCCGGGCTGCCGCGGCCACTCCTGCGCCGCTATCGTCACCTGGCCGTCGGATTGGGGAAGTGGGGGAAAGGTTGCCGAATCATCCGCAGACGCCGCGAATGCTACGATCCAACAACACACGCCGAAAGATAGAATGCGCAAGATCGGTCGTGCTCGGCGATATCCAACGCTGTTCACGTCGCGCTCGATTCCAGAGAGTTCTGAAACGCTTCGAGTACGTCGTTCGTAAACAGCACGAACCGGACTGTATCAATGGAATCGTGTCCTTCTAAAAACTCAGACACGGTATCCACCGCAATGCGCGCCGCTTCGGGAATAGGATAGCCATACACGCCGCAACTGATGGCGGGAAACGCAACCGTACGCGCGCCGTTCTCCGCCGCGACCTCCAGGCTGCGTCGATAGCAACTCGACAACAGCTCTGGCTCACCGTGCTTGCCGTCGCGGTACAAGGGACCCACGGCATGGATCACGTACTTCGCGGAAAGCTTGCCGCCCGTCGTGATCTTCGCGTCGCCCGTGTCGCAACCACCTAACTTCCGGCACTCGTCCATGATGGCTGGACCGCCGGCGCGATGGATCGCCCCGTCCACACCGCCTCCCCCGCGCAGACCGGAATTCGCCGCATTCACGATCGCGTCCACGGATTCCTTCGTGATGTCCCCCTGCACGACTTCGATGGTTCCGTTTCCAACGTTTATCTTCATTGGCAATCTGTCCTCTGCAACGAATCAGAAATCGGATTGCTGACGCCGAATGCCGACGCTGCTGTCTAGTTCGTCTTCGACTTGTGCGGGATCGTCCGCGTTGACCAACACCAGCTTTCGCAGATGGACGAAGCTCTCTTCGTCGATCTCCTCAAAGGCTACAGCGACCATGTTCGCTTCCAGGCGAGTGACCGTGCCCTTCGCCACAATCCGAAGGGGAGGCTCCGCGCCCGGCAAGAGCAACTCCAGGGTGCAGGTGGTTCCATCCGCCACTTCGCCCTGAGCCGCCACGAGCGCGCCGTTCATGCTGAGGTCTTCCAGATGGCAGGATACAGAAGGGCGGCCGGGTTGAAGCAGTTTCGCATCGAGGTTCGTATGGACGCGGGTGAACTCTCTTTTGTCGTGTAAGTCGGCCATGGCTTCCTCCTTCCTGACACCGTATCAGTATATCACGGTGTGGAAGTGAGGCCGTTAGAGCGTTGGGCCGGACTCCTTCGTTCGCGTCATCAATCGGCGCTGCCGTTCAAGGAAGGATCGGACGAAATCCGTTTCTGGAGCGTCCAGAATCTGCCCCGGCGTGCCAATCTGGTGGCAGCGTCCGTCCTTCATAACGGCAATCCGGTCCGCCAGGTCGAGCGCCTCTTCCTGGTCGTGCGTCACGTAGATAGCCGTGATACCGAGGCGTTGCTGCAACTCCGCCAGTTCCCGCCGCGTCGCGTACCGCAGTTCCGCATCGAGATTGCTCAGCGGCTCGTCCAGCAGAAGGATGGCCGGATGCACCGCCAGGGACCGCGCCAGCGCCACCCGTTGTTGCTGTCCCCCGCTCAGATCGGTCACCGGGCGCTCTTGCACGCCCTCCAATTGCACCCGCTGGAGAGATTCCGCGACGCGATCCGCAATCTCGCTTTTTGCCATGCCACGCGCACGAAGGCCAAATGCCACGTTGTTAAACACGTTCATGTGCGGAAACAACGCGTAACTCTGAAACACCATGGCCGCGTTGCGCTTCTCCGGCGGCAATGCGGTCACGTCGCGTTCGTCGAAGAACAGGCGGCCGCTATCAGGCACCTCCAGCCCGGCGATCACGCGCAACGTCGTCGTCTTGCCGCATCCGCTGGGACCAAGCAGGGCAAAGAACTCGCCCTGCTGAATCGTGCAGGTGAACTCCCGGACGCCGCCACCCTCGTCATACACGCGCGTAATGCTTTCGCAACGGACGGAACTCATGGCGCGTTGTACACTTCCGCTTCCCAACGTTCGCACCAGCGCCTCTCGTTTCGCGCGAACGTGGTCCAATCAATTTCCATCGGTTCGATGTCCAGCGACGCGATCCAATCGGGCAACGTCTTGGGGTCGAGGTCCGTGCGCGCGGGGACCTTCGCGTAAGCCTCTGCTTGCTGCGCGAGCGCTTCCGGCGTGGTGACGAAATCGTAGAACCTCCGGGCCCATTCGGCGTGCGGCGCACCTTTTATGATGGCGATGCCCTCCGTCAGCACGGGCGTGTTCGGCGGCACGACGCACTCAAAGGGAAACCCGTTGCGTTCCCGCTGCAGCGCCACGTCGGGCATGAGCCACACGCTGATGAGGTCCTCTTGCTTCTTCACGTGATCGAACAGCAACTGCGGGTTCTCCATGTAGGCTTCAACTTGATCGTGCAGCGCATCCAGCCACGCAATCCCATCGTCGTCGCCGGGCGCACGATAGATCATCGCCCCGATAAAGGTCCGCATGGTTCCCGAGGGCAGGGGCTTTCGCATGGTAATCTTGCCGGTCCACTTCGGAAGCAGCAGTTCGTCCCAGTTCTGCGGGACCTCCTCCGCCTTGTAGTGCCGGCTGTTGTACAGGATCGCCAACGGCGAACGGTAGGTGCCGTACCAGCGATCCTCGGCGTCCTTGTATTCGGCAGGCACCGCGTCCGCCCATTCCGGACGATATGGTTCCAGCAGGTCCTCTTGCGCCGCCTGCATGAACATGGTTGAAGGCGCGCCCCACCAGACGTCCCCTTGTGGACGTCCACGCTCCGCCTTCACCCGGCTGTAGACTTCCTGCGACCCCGCATCGACCCATTGCATGTCCACTTCGGGATAGGCCGCTTCGAAGCGCGCTTCGTAATCCTTGAGGATATCCGGCCCGTGCGGGCTGTACACGACAACAACTTCGCGCGACGAGCATCCGCTCATGACCGCAAGCGCGGCGATGCCGATCATCCAAGATCTCATGAGTTCATCTCTTGGTCGACCGCTTCCAAGGTGGGCGCGATTCTCGCGGGAGGCGCAACCTGGTTGCGAATTGCGTCCAGGTCTTTGATGCCAGTACCGGTAATCACACAGCACACCCGCGTGTCGCGTCCGTTGCGGGGGATTTGATTCAACGCCGCGACGACGACGGCGCAACTGGGCTCGCACAAAATGCCTTCGGTCGACGCCAGCAACAGTTCGCCGGCGATAATTTCGTCATCCGTAACGACGGGGGCGAGACCGTCTGTCGTGCGAATCGCAGGCAACACCGTGTGCCCATCGAAGATGATGTCATCGGCGATACCGCCCGCGATCGTCTTCGGATTAGGCCAGGGGCTCTTCAGCGTTTCGAGGAAGGGCGTGCCTTTGTCAATCGCCTGCTTCACCGGTGCGCAGCCAGCGGCCTGCACGCCAGCAAGCCGTGGAATACGGTTCAATACTCCGGCGCGTTTCAGATCCAGAACCCCCCGCCAGATACCGCCGAGCAGTCCACCGCCGCCGACCGGGGTCACGATCCAATCCGGCACATCTCCGCCGCATTGGTGGAATAGCTCGTAAGCAATCGTCTTCGCCCCTTCGACGTTATAGGGCTCGTGCATACCCGACGTGGACAGGTGATACCAGCCAAAACGCTCGCATGCGGCAACGCAGAGTTCGAACACCGCGCCGGCCGAGGGACTGTTCACGCAAAGCACCTTGGCGCCGTACGCCGCAGCCTGGGCGATCTTGCCTGGAGCGGCCATGCCATGCATGAACAACACCGCGCGCATCCCCGCCCGTGCCGCGTAGGCCGCCGCCGCACAGGCCACGTTGCCCGACGACACAACGGCCACCGTATCCATACCCAGTTCGCGTGCGTGGCTGATCCCTACGGATACCTGGCGGTCCTTGAATGATCCCGTGGGGTTGGACGTCTCGTTCTTCAACAGAAGTTGCTCGAACCCGAATTTTGCCGCGAGCCGCGGTGCTTCCACCAGGCGCGTTGCGCCTTCCCCCAACGACACGATGCTATCTCTGTCCGCGACAGGAAGGAACTCGCGATAGTGCCACAAGGACTCGGGGGGCGAATCCAAGCAGGTTGGTGCGTCCTTGCCCGAAAATCGCAGACTGAGCGGTTCGCCACAGTGGCCGCATGCGGCGCCACGGGGCTCCACGGCCGCCGATTCGTCGCAACCGTAACAATGGAACTCAAAATTGGCGAGTAGGGTAGTGCTCATGATCGCCTATTCTGGCAAATCGGAATCGGGGTATACAACGCATATGGTTATCGAAAGAGGGAGACTTTGAGCAGTTTCCGGTAGATCCGGAACGAATCGCGGAACTTGTTGAAGTGGGACGAGGGATTTCCTTCCTCATAAATCGTCTGGATGGGCGACGTGGTTACCTTGAAGTTGTTGCGCACCGCCTTCACGAGGATTTCCATTTCGGTCTCATAACGTCCACCGGGGATCTTCTCGATGATAAACTCTAGCAGGGGCCTCGAATGCAGGCGAAAACCGGACTGCGTGTCGCCGATGCGCTGCCCTAACAAGGCGCGCGTGATGCCGGCCGTCAGCTTGTTTCCAAACCGGCTACGCCAAGGCACGTGCGCTTGATCGAATTCGCGCGCGCCGATAACGAGATCGGCTTTCTCTTCGACAAAATTGCGATACAAGGCCGGAAGCTCCCTGGGATCGTGCTGTCCGTCGGCGTCCACAATCACCGCGCAGGTCACGTTGGGCAAGGCCAGGGCTTCCCGGAACCCGCGCATCATGGCGAACCCCTTGCCCTGATTCTGCGGCAGCGCGATGACGGTAGCGCCGAGCTCGCGCAAAGGCTCCGCCGCGCCGTCCGTGCTTCCGTCGTCCACGACAATCACATGGTCAAGGAACTCCCGCAGGCGGTTAATCACCGGCGCAACCCGGTCCCCCGCGTTGTAGCACGGAACCACGGCCGCCACGCTTGTGCGCATCGTCGTATCGCTCATGTCGTAGACTCAACGCTCCTCAGTACGAACTCCCACAGTGGAGGGCGTACCTTTGGAGTGCGGCCCCTTGGGGCTGCCTTGTTTTGTTCTGTTTTGATAGTTCTTAGAATTCTGACTCATGCCAAGTGGGTCCGTAAAGATTCACCTGCCTGCCGTCAAGCCGCAGGCAAGCCTGCTCGGTAAAAGCAGCCCCAAGGAGTCTGTCTCAAAACTCCTCAAGCGGACCTTTTTTTGTTGAATTCTTCGTGTTTAGTGATTGTTTTTGGTTCCGATTTAGATATTGTTGAACGCTGG
>JAHDWY010000284.1 GCA_023384315.1 Candidatus Hydrogenedentota bacterium
ATCTTGCGGCGACATCCGGCGATCCGGGACTCATCGCGATAGCGTATTCAGAAACGCAACTACGTCGCGGGGATGTTGCAGCCGGATCAGCGTTTGCCCAGGTCCGAGTTCCGCGAGCGCGGATTCGAACTTGACGCGCTCGGTCTGGGGGAAAGCCCATGCGTATTTGACGAATTCCCAGTCGAATTGTTCTGGACACCCGTCCGCCATGTCGGGCCGGGTTTGGCCATGAGTATGGAGGATCCGTTTGAAAATGCGGTACATCGCGATTCGCCGCGGGAAATCGAGATGAATGACCGTGTCGGCGCGCGGCAGGCGGTAGTGCAGCGTCGACGCATAGCTCCCGTCCATCACCCAGCGGTCGCCGGACACCAGTTCCTGAACGCGGTTGTGCCACCAGTCGCGATCCGGCATCGTCCAGCCAGGCTGCCAGTACTCTCGGTCCAGGTGAATGAGCGGTAAACCCAAGCGGCCCGCCAACGCGCTGGCGAGGGTCGACTTGCCGGCCCCGCAGATGCCGACGATCAGGATGCGTTGCATGGAAGTCATGGTAGCAGGCCCGGGATCCCATGCGCGAACCAGATGCTTACAATCTGGAAGAGTCACCATTCTTCGTCCTATTGCCTCTACAATGTGGAATACGGAGGAAGAGGCATGTTGTGGAAGTTGCGAAGAGAGTCGGACGCGGAAATCGTGCGGCGCGTGCTGGCGGGCAAGCGGGACGATTTCGGCGTCCTGGTCGAGCGCTATCTGGCGGTGGTGCAGGCGGTGGCGTATGCGCGTACGGGCAATCGGGCGGACGCGCAGGATGTCGCGCAGGATACTTTCCTGACGGCGTTCGAGAAGCTGGACACCGTGCGGGACGCGGCCAGTATCGGCGCGTGGTTGACGACCATCGCCCGGCACCAGGCGGTACGGCTGATGCAACAGCGGCGGCGTCGCGCGGAACTTCAGGAACGCAACCTCCCTCAGGAACCGGAGGCTCTTATGCCGAATCCGGAGAAAACCGAAATCCGCGAATTGCTGCGGCAGGAAGTGCTGCGACTCGATGAGGACTATCGAGAGGTGCTCATGCTGCACTACTTCGCGGGCAAGAAGATTCGCGAGGTGGCGGGCCTGCTCGACATCACCGTCGACGCGGCAAAGAAGCGCTTGCAGCGGGCTCGGGATGCCCTGAGTGCATCGCTGACCACGCATCTCCCTGAATTGTTGGAAGCGGACGAACCTCGGGAGAAACAGGTTTCCCGCATCATGGGCGTTGTGGCAATGTCGATGCCGTCGTGGCAGGGAGCGTCGATAGCGGTCGCAGGCGGAGCCGCGGCGACAGGCGGTGCACTGGCGTTAAAGGTCGCACTTACAGCGACGGCCCTGGTTATTTCCGGCGGTTTGTTGTTGAATTGGCGCGTATACGATACCGGTGCTGACCGGCAGCCGATCGTGGAAACTCATACTGCGTCGACTAATTCGGGAGGCACGACAGATACGCCGTCGGATTCAAGTATGGCTTCGCCAACGTCACAAGTAGCGGTTCCTCCGGAGAGTCAGTCACTTTCGGAAGCGTTTCCCGACATTGCAGCAGAATTGAAAAGGCTGTTTTTGTCTGTAACTGACGAGGGGTTGTCGGTTTCCGGAACTGTTGTTGACACGGTGGGAAATCCCGTGCCGTCGGCAAAAGTGGTGGTTCACATAGACGATCCATACAAACACGAAGAAATCGAAGCCGACGTAAACGGAAAATTTGCCGTGGGTGATCTGCCTCAGACCCACTCGCTCTATACAGTCGCCATATCGCCCAAGCACGAACCGCTGTTGTTTGAGAGCGACGTAGAGGGCCCGTTTGAACTCCAGGACACTGGAATTACGGGTATTATACTTACCCTTGATCGCCCGCGAAACCGCACAATGTCCGGAATTGTAATTTCTGAGGACGGTGATCCGCTTGAGGGAGTTGGTGTGTTGGCCAGTGCGCAGCGGCTGCGACCCAGCGGCGGCAATGTGTGGACGGACGCACGCGGCATGTTCTCCATATCCGATCTAGCGGCGGGCAATTACAAGATCGGTCTCTCTCCCCCCGGCCATGAATCGTGGCGCATCAAAGGGGACTCTCCGGTCTATACCATTCCCGTTGACGAGGACCTTACCGGCTTGGTCGTCACGTACGAAGACCTTGGCACGCTCGCGATTAGCGGCCGGATTACGGACACCAAAGGCTATCCGGTTTCCGGCGCGCGTTTGGAGGCAATGGGCGCCAAGGCAACGCGGGAATCCCCGGTACGTTCGAATCGGGAAGGCCACTTCACAATCGACGGTCTTCCCTCTGGAGACGATTACCGGGTAACGGCGTATCACAACAAGTACACTACACAGGAGATTGCCGACGTTTCCGCGGGACGGACGGACGTCAATTTTGTCTTGGCGGGTCGAGGCGGCGTCGCAGGAACCGTGGTAGACGCCCGTACGGATCGTCCAATATCGGCGTTCGAGATTGGTAATTCTGCTGAGATCTCTTCCACGCGAGGGACCCATTATACGGGTACTCGATGGGAATCCGTCGAGAACCCGGATGGCGCGTTTATTTTGCGGGACCTGCAATCTCTGTGGACCAACTTGTATGCCAAGGCCGCCGGGTACAGCCCTAACCAAGTACGCGTCGAGATTACACCAGATAACATGAAGACAGGGATCGTACTGCGCCTGAACCCCAGCCGCGTCATCGACGGTATCGTAGTCGACAGCGATGGTTCGCCGGTCGCAGGTGTCATGGTGTTCTACGGGGGGCTTCCCCACCAAAGCGACAGGGAGAGAACCGCCGCCGCGAGAACCCCCGAGGACGGACGCTTCACGCTGGATACGTTTCCCGATGACGCAACCGGATTCACCGTCTACCACCCCGACTATGCACCGATCACGGTTTCGTTAGCTGAAAACAACGCCGACCCGTATCGGGTTACTCTCGACGAAGGCGGTCGTCTGACTGGCCGACTGAGCATCGCGGGCGCGCCACCCGGAAGCGCCTACGTGAACCTCGGCTATTCCTCGCTCGGGTATCCGCTGAACATCGACACCCAGGCATCGGCCACCGGCGAATACGCGTTTCCGCATTTGCCGGAAGGGGAAGTTCGAATGGATGTGACGATGTATTCGGCGGAAGACCCACAGACGAAGCGCACGGTAACTCGAATTCTTCACGTGGAAAACACCGGCGAAACGACGTTTGATATCGACCTTGCAGAATTGACCGCCTCGCTGGAGGGTATCGTCACGCTGAACGGCGTGCCGGTCGCGGACGCATGGGTGGCCCTTGAGGTAGGTCCGGATGGCAAAGCCGAGTACTTCCGCACGCAAACCGGTTTAGACGGTGCATACGTAATCGAACAGGCGCCAGGGGGCCCGGTGAACGTCATCATAGGGTATGAAGCGGAAGGGATCAGGTACCACCGGCAGATGAACCTATTGGTGCAGTCGGATGCCCTGTCACGGTGGGACGTCGATCTTGCCGATTCCGATGTCTTGGAAATGCCTTGAGGCGAAGAACTCGCCTGCCAGCTACCGCGAAGCCACTCAACGACACATAGCAATAAGTACCGGACCAGCCATCGTGGCCTGGTCCGGTCCTCATCACTTCACCGATTCTGTTGAGTTACGCGATCGTCGCGTCAGTTTGCGCAGTCGTCGTTTCCGTCACCTTCTTCGTCGTCAGACGCGGGATGAACATCGGCGTCTTCTTGCGCCATTGCATATAGGCCCGGCCGTGTTCGTTCATCAGATCGCGCTCTTCCAACTGGATGGCGATCAGGATGTACGCGGTCGTCATGACGGCGAACACGAAGTGGGCCGCAGTCATGGTCGGCGTGCCCCAGAAGGCGCAGAACCAACCCACGTACAAGGGATGCCGGATGTGCTTGTAGAAGAACGGCGTCCGAAACTTCAGCGGCGTGTACTCCTTGCCGCGCAGGTGCAACCAGACCTGCCGCATGCCGAAGAGATCGAAATGGTTGATCATGAAGGTCGATGCCAACACCATCAGCCATCCGAAGGCGAACACGCCGTACATGAACGCCCTGCCCACGGGATGCTCAATCTCCCACACGGTGCCGCCCATGGGCTGCCACTGCCAGAACATCAGCGCCAGGGCCGCGTTCGTGAACAGGACGTAGGTGCTGCGTTCCGCTGGTTTCGGAACGATCCGGGTCCACATTTTCTTGAAGGATTTCCGGGCCATGATGCTGTGTTGCAGTGCAAAGACCGTCAGCAATCCGACATTCACGGCAAGCGCCGTCCAGAATGGTACCCGCGGTTCCGCGTCCAGCGAGTTGGACACGATCGTGTTGCCGACGAATCCGACCGCATACACAAAGACGGCCAGAAACAGCACGTACGATATGGCGCCGTACAGAAAAATCGTGATCCTACCTGACATTGTTCTCATGCCTCCCTCTCTTGGTGAAAGCCTGCCAGAGCAAGCGATCCAGCAACTGCTGGGTTCGCGCCCAGGTTTCCGGCGACTTCTCGTCGCCGTCTGGGTCCGCGATCGATCCCGTTACCGGCACATCCCCTCCGGTTTTGGGATTGGTCGACGGCTCCGCATGAGCCTTCGCACTCACCTCGTTTGATTCCATGCGTTTCAATTTCACGTCCCCTTGGGTACTGCTTCGGGTTTCGGGTGCCCGCATCCGGCGGGCACGGTTGGAAAGAAAACAAGCGGCGTGCCAATGACAGGATTAGCGCGGAAAGGGTTGTTGGCTATAGATTTAGAGGAGCATTGGGGACATCAGAGACAGCAGGGAAGGCTCGCGAAGTTTCGTGAATCGCGAGATCTCGCGAATGTAGCGCAGGCGTCCTCCCCTGCTTCTGGACTGGCGCTGGGCGCGCGCAAACAGTCACAAAGAATGCAGGCGAGGACGCCTGCGCTACATTGCTCACGCCCCGGCCCGTGGCGGTTACGTCTGGCGGGGGCGTTGGATTCCGAGGACTTTCATGCGCGAATTGAGCGTAGAAGGGTTCATGCCTAGGAGGCGTGCCGCGCCGGTATCCCCGGAGACTTTCCAATCGGACGCGTCAAGGGCACGGACGATATTCGCGCGTTCGAGTTCCTGAAGTTCCGCAACGGTCTTGATGGCGCCATTGTCTTCGGCTTCGCGCGTGAGTAATGCGGAAGTATCGGACCCGCCTTCAGGTAGTGCACGCGTGAGATTCAATCGACCGTCTTGCGCGGTAATCACGGCGCGCTCGATGACGTTCTGCAATTCGCGAACGTTGCCGGGCCAATTGTAAGCACGCAACCGCCGGGCGTCATCTTGCGTAAGCGGTTGGACCTCACGGCCGATCTCTTTGCCATACTTTTCGGCAAAGGCCTTTGCCAGTTGAATGATGTCGTCGCCCCGTTCGCGAAGTGGCGGAATCTCAAGGGGGAACACGTTGAGCCGGTAGTAGAGGTCTTCGCGAAACGTGCCTTCCTCGACGCACTGCTGGAGATCGCGATTGGTCGCGGCGATGACCCGCACGTCGACCTCGCGCGTGTGGGCGCTGCCGACGGGCTCGAACTCGCCCTCCTGCAAGACCCTCAGCAACTTCGACTGGAGGTCAATGGGCAACTCCCCCACTTCGTCGAGAAAGATCGTGCCGCCATCGGCGAGGGCAAAGCGTCCGTCGCGCCTTTGCGTCGCGCCGGTGAACGCGCCTTTCTCGTGACCGAAGAACTCGCTTTCGATCAGCGAGGCGGGGATGGCGGCACAGTTGACACGAATCAACGGCTTGTTCTTCCGTTTGCTGCGGTTGTGAATGGCGCGGGCGATGAGTTCCTTGCCGGTGCCAGTGTCGCCGAGGATCAGGACTGTGGCATCGGTACCGGCAACCTGCTCGATATCTTGCGCGACGCGAAGAATAGGCGGGCTGTTCCCGATGATCTCGTTGAAATTGTGGAGTGCTTGAATCTCTTCGCGAAGGTATGCGGTTTGGTCTGTGAGAGCCTGGATGCGGCGTTCGGCCTCGAGACGGTCGTTGACGTTACGCAGGATGAGCGTGTGGAAAGCCGTGCCATGCATTTCATACCGCGACAGCGTTGCCTCGGCCGCGAAGGATTCGCCGCTGGCGGTGCGCGCTTCCAAGCCGCCGGCAATCCACAGGAAACGCTGGCCATCGGGCAGCGCGTCCAGCTCTTCGAGGAGACCGCAAAGCTTGTCTTTGCTCTCTTGCGACAGGTAGCGCCCAAAATCCTTACCGACGACATCG
>JAHDWY010000285.1 GCA_023384315.1 Candidatus Hydrogenedentota bacterium
AGGCCATGTGCTCCTGCAGGGCGCTGAAATTGGTGGTCATAAACCAGCCCAGGGCGAGCAATTCGGCGACGGTATGGAATGCTGCCCAGCTCACGAGGAATTTGATCTGCCGGGGCCGGGTCAGGAGCAGGTAGGCGAATTGCGCCCCAACGAACAGAACGGCAAACAAGTGAGTCCCCAACATCAGGACATTGGCGATTAGGGTGCACGCCCACCATCGTTTCTTGTTGGTCGCGGTGGCATTGATAAGACCGTACGCAGAGATCACGCAAAAGAGCAACACGAAGGCGTACATCCGGATTTCCTGGGACTGGTAGATCATGAGTTTGGAAAAGGCCACGCACAACGCCGCAACCGATCCCGCCCAGTGACCGTAGAGTCTGCGGCCAATCAGGTACACGACAAAGATCGTGACCATACCCGTGATGAGGGAGAGCAAGCGCATGGCGAGCACGGATTCGCCGACGAGATGGTACCAGTAGTATTCCGCGGTGAAATACACCGGGAGCATGGCGGCGTCGAGGGTCCGTTCCTGATTAAAGAATTCCGTCAGGGTGGGCGCGTCGAGGAAACCGTAGCTCGAAATCTCGTCGTACCAGAGTGCCTCCGAATCGATCTGGTACAAACGCACGGCGAGTCCCGCTACGAGAATGCCCACGACCGCAGCAATTTGAGTACCGGTCCAACGTTCTTGGCTGTCATCCAGGTTCATGCGTGGTTCCCATGGGTGGCGAAGCTCCGTACCCCGGTGCTTGGCGTCCATTTTCGTGTATCCCAGCGAAGCGGCGCGCTAGTGTACCGGATTTACGCAAGAATTGACAGCCCGGCGGAAGTCCGCTAGACTCAAGAACATTAGTCTGCTCCGACGAGTCTGCGCGGCCCGTCATGCGATAAGGGTGCGGTAGAGAAAGACAATGTTCCCGGCTCGAATCAGGAACCGTAAGCGCTATTTGCTGGGCGTCTATGTCGCCTTGGCGCTGTTCGCGTGTGCGGAGTTCCACGGCCTGATTCCACTTCTGGGGTTCTGCGAGGCCCATGGGCTCCCCGCGCAAGGCTCTTCCCATGACCCTCTACGGCCCGACACGCAGCAACCGTGCGGACTCTGCGTACTCGTTCAAAGTTTGGTGCTCATGCCGCAATGGGAAACGGTGGAAACGCCGTCTTCCGACACGGCGTACCGGCAAACCCTTCCTGACTACGCGTTCTTCTGGTCTGAAGTCTCCTGGACCCCTGAGTCCCTGCGCGGTCCTCCGCAAATCCACACGTCCTGAGATTCCTTTTTTTCCGAACGGCGTGCATCACTACTGCAGGCGAGTTGCCTGCCGTTTCCCTGCACGCATTCCGCGCCACGGACGTGTGCGCCAATGGAGACACAAATCATGCGCCATAAAGGCTTTACACTTATCGAGCTTCTTGTCGTCATTGCCATCATCGGGATACTCGCGGCGATACTGCTGCCCGCCTTGGCCCGCGCTCGCGAGGCTGCCCGCAGGGCCAGTTGCCAGAACAACCTGAAACAGATGGGGCTGGTTTTCAAGATGTACAGCAACGAGAGCGCGGGGGAGAAATTCCCTGCCATGAAGACGTTGAATTGCGCGAGCGAAATCCAGGCGTTCAACACGATTTTTGACGCCGTGACGGTCTACCCAGAATACCTCACCGACTGGAACGTGCTGGTATGCCCAAGTTCCCCCTCGGGGAGCACCGCGCTGGAATTGTGGGATCAAGGCAATACCATTTCGACCAATTGGGAGGAAGTCGCCGGGATCTCGAATAATGGCATTGTGGAACCCTGCGAGATTACCGAGCATCCCTACGTGTATCTGCCTTGGGCCATAAGCCCGCAAACCCTGGAAGCCGAAATCACGGTGAACGGCAATCTCGAACAACTGGAAATCGAGGGAGAGGAATTGGCCGAAGCCATCGAGATGGGCGAGGTCGAGTTAGCAGATGCAGATTGGGAATTCGATACGTCAATCGGCGGGCAGGAGAGTGTTCCGCGGCTACGGGAAGGCGTCGAACGTTTCTTCGTGACCGACATCAATAATCCGGCTGGCAGCGCTCAGTCTCAGTCCACGATTCCGGTGATGTGGGACGAAATCTCCGGCGATGAAGCGAGCCACTTCAATCACGTGCCCGGCGGCTGCAACGTGTTATACATGGATGGACACGTGGAATTCCTTCGTTATCAGGGCCCGGCGGGCGCGCCATTCCCGGTAAACGAAGGCGGGTTCATTTTCCACGAACTCTCCCACGGGCATTCGCACCCCTAACCTAAGGCCCCCGGGGAACCGTGACGCCGGTTCCCCGGGGGGAATACCCCGGCCGGGCGCATCTTGTCGCGCGAATTCCATGCACAATCCATTGTGGAACACGCGCGATTCCCGGTTCGCAATCCCCCGTATCTTCTGCTATATTGTCGCAATGATAGATGCGGAGTGCCTGTCCGCTGCGCATCGGCATGCAAGAGCGGCTGTCCGGAGGTATGTAGATGAAAAGCTATCGCTCTCAGTTCCTGGGACTGTTTGTCTTCCTTTCCGCGACGACCCTCGTCCTGACGAACGGCTTCGTCGCGCGCATCTTTGCCCAGGAGAACGGTGCGGAGATTGTGACCAAGATCGAACCGATCGCCGTGGTCCTCGACGAGATCATGAAGCACTACGTGGAAAACCCCGATGCCGACAAGGTCATCGAGGGGGCCCTGATCGGCATGATGAACTCGTTGGACGACCACAGTTCGTACGTCCCGCCGCAGGTTTATCAGGAAATCACCGAGGACACCGAGGGGGAGTTTGACGGGATCGGCGTCCAGATCAAGCTGGACGACGACAAGAACATCGTCATCTTCCATCCGCTACCGGCGTCGCCCGCCGCGAAGGCCGGGCTTATGGGCAACGACATCATCGTGAAGATCGATGGGATTTCGACGGAAGGCATGAGCCTGGACGAAGCGAAGGATCTGATTCGCGGGGCGCGTGGCACGGTCGTACATCTGACCGTATTTCGTCAACACGAGAACGAGGAAGCCAACCCCGAATTGCTGGAGATCGACGTCACGCGAGGCCGAATCCCCCTGGAAAGCGTCATGGAATCACGGGTGCTCGATGGCCGAGTCGGATATGTGCGGATCAGCGATTTCAAGAAGACGACCGCTCACGAGATTTCGAGCCGCCTCAAAGAGCTGGAAGAAGAGGGTATGCGTTCGCTGATTCTGGACCTTCGCTGGAATCCCGGCGGGCTGCTGAGCGCCTCGAAGGACGTGGCCGAGTTATTCCTGCCGAAGGGAACAAAAGTCACGTACACCAAGGGACGGCATCAATCGGACGGCACGGTGAGCGAAGAGATCACGCTGTATACGGAGCGCGATCCGATTCTCCCGGAGAACTTTCCCATGGTGCTGCTCGTGAACGAGCAGACTGCGAGTTCGTCAGAGATCGTGACGGGAGCGCTTCAGTTCTATGAGCGGGCGCTGGTCGTAGGGATGAAGACCTTTGGAAAAGGCAGTGTCCAGACCATCATTCCGCTGCGCCGCCCGAAAGATAGCGCGCTGCGATTGACCACCGCGTTGTATTACACGCCGGCCGACGTGACCATCAACAAACATGGCATCCTGCCGGACGTGGAAGTGCCACTTCCGATGGAGCAGTGGCGCGACTTGTTCCTGCAAATGCGCGAATCCTGGGAAACCGATCCTGCGATGCAGAATCAGCAGAACCACGGTAGCGTCACCGGCGATACCGTGGACGAGACCACCGTCGAGGACGTGCAGCTTAAGCGGGCGGTTGAGATTCTCCAGGAAGACGCGGTTTGGGAAAACCTGTTGAAGCGCTACCATAAGGACACGGCAGAGACGCAAGTCGCCGCGGCGGAGGCCAAGGACGAAGCCGTAAGCCCTCCGGTAGTTGAGTTGGAGGCCGCCCAGTAGTAATGCGGCCAGACAATCGTGCAGTTGACAGCCTGCGCCCGGTCACCATCGAGCGCAACTATACGCGGTATGCCGAAGGATCGGTGCTGATCGCGTTCGGCCACACCCGTGTTTTGTGCACGGCCTCCCTCGAAGACAAGGTGCCGCCCTTTTTGCGTGACACGGGTTCCGGTTGGGTGACGGCCGAGTACGGCATGCTCCCCCGCTCCGCCCACGGCCGCATTCAACGCGACGCCGTGAAAAAGGGCCGGGCGCTCGAGATCAGCCGGTTAATCGGGCGATCCCTCCGATGCATAACGAACCTCGCGGCATTGGGCGAACGGCAGATTACACTCGACTGCGACGTCATCCAGGCGGATGGAGGCACGCGAACCGCGGCGATTACGGGCGCCTACGTGGCGCTGCATGACGCCTGCGCCAAGTTGATTCGCGAGGGTATCCTCCAACAGTCTCCGATTGCGGGCCAATGCGCCGCGGTCAGCGTCGGTATCGTGAACGGCGAACCGCTGCTCGACCTGTGCTATGACGAAGACTCGGTGGCGGACGTAGACATGAACCTCGTCATGCGCGAGGACGGACGCTTCATCGAAGTGCAAGGTTCAGCCGAAGGCGAGGCGTTCTCCCGCGACATGATGAACACGATGTTCGATTTGGCCGAGAAAGGCGCCCGCGAGCTTTTTGCACTTCAACAGAAAGCGCTCGGCAATGAGTAGCGTTCTCGTCATTGCCACGGGGAACAAGCACAAGTACGGGGAAATCGCCGACTTTTTGCGAGGCGTACCGGTCCAGCTGGCAAGTCTTGCAGATTTCCCCCCCGTGGATCCGCCTGAAGAAACGGGCGTCACATTCGAGGAGAACGCGGTTCTCAAGGCGCGATACTATGCGGAACGATTGGGGTCCCCTTGCGTTGCAGACGACTCCGGAATTGTTATCGATGCGCTCAACGGGGAACCGGGTGTCTACTCGGCGAGGTTCGCGGGGGAAGGTTGTACGGACGACGACAACAACGCGAAAGTGCTCGCGATGCTTCAAGGTGTGCCTGAAGAAAAGCGAACGGGGCGATACATCTGCATCGCGGCGCTTGCTGGAATGGATGGTCAAGTTCATACCGTCGAAGGTGCCGTCGAAGGCCGCATCGCTTGCGGACTTCGGGGCATCAATGGTTTCGGGTACGACCCCATGTTCATTCCCGAGGGGCATGACAAGACCTTTGGCGAGCTGGACCCGGCCATCAAGGCGGGCATCAGTCACCGGTTTCGCGCGTTCAGTCAGATTCGGTCCATGCTGGAGTCCGGCCTGTGAAAATCTTCGCGGCCGATGCGGAGGGCGTCGCGGCGGCCGCCGAAGCGATCCGGAGCGGCGACGTTATCCTGTATCCCACGGAAACGGTGTACGGACTGGGCGCGGACCCCTTCAACGCAGAGGCCATAGCCCGCGTGTACGCGTGCAAGGGCCGTCCCGCGGAATTGCCGCTCCTGCTCGTTGCTTCGGACATGGCGCAAGTGGAAAGTCTCGTGGAGTCGCTGAGTGCCACGGCCCTGCGGTATGCGGAGGCGTTCTGGCCAGGACCGCTCTCGCTGCTCCTGCCGAAGGGCGCGCGCGTACCGGACATCGTGACCTCGGGACGCCCCAAGGTATGCGTGCGAGTTCCCGGAGATGAAACGGCGCGCGCGATTTGCCGTGAGGCCGGTCATGCGATCGTTTCGACCTCCGCCAATGCCAGTGGCGAACCGCCGGCGCGGTCTCTCGCCAACTTGACGATCGCAGGAATCGCAGTCGCCATAGATGGTGGCGTGCTGCCGGATGCGCTTCCATCGACCGTCTACGATCCGGATACGGACATGCTGCTCCGGGAAGGCGCCGTCACACGGGAGATGTTGGCGAGATTGATCAAGGCGTAGAAACCTTGTTCGAGGCAGTGTGAGTCCCTACAATACGGGTTTTGGAATTCCAACCAACAGGTACGTGATATGAAGATTGCAGTCGGCAGCGACCACGCCGGTTTTGAAGGACCCTCCCCGCACTATAAGCCCGCCATCATCGAGCATCTGAAGAGTCGCGGTTACGACGTAGTGGACTGTGGCACCGATGGCCCGGATTCCGTGGACTACCCGGACTACGCGAAGCGCACCTGCGAGGCGATCCAAACCGGTGAAGCGGAACGCGGCGTGCTCATTTGCGGCACGGGAATCGGAATCGG
Organism: Candidatus Hydrogenedentota bacterium; assembly: GCA_023384315.1. Classification (GTDB taxonomy): domain Bacteria; phylum Hydrogenedentota; class Hydrogenedentia; order Hydrogenedentales; family SLHB01; genus JAHDWY01. The sequence continues at coordinate 6,126 of JAHDWY010000285.1, forward strand.
AATGGCGGCGAACCGGTATAAAGGGATCCGTGCTGCGCCCTGCGCGACGCCCGAAATGGCGCGATTGAGCAGGACCCACAACAATGCCAACGTGATCGCGCTC
>JAHDWY010000286.1:0-3080 GCA_023384315.1 Candidatus Hydrogenedentota bacterium
AATCAAAAGACGCAGGAGTTCGAGTTCCGCCGCGGGCCTGTCTTCGCGCAGGTCATCGTTGCCGACGAGATCAACCGCGCTACGCCGCGCACCCAAAGCGCGCTCTTGGAAGCCATGGCCGAAGGACAAGTATCGGTCGACGGAAAGACCTACAAACTTGAACAACCCTTCGTCGTGTTCGCCACGCAAAACCCGGTCGAACATGAAGGCACCTTTCCGCTGCCCGAGGCGCAGCTTGACCGCTTCATGCTTCGGCTTTCGGTTGGGTATCCCAACATTACTGCGGAAGGGGAAATGCTGGAGCGGATGCGCATCAGCCATCCTCTGGAAGACCTCAAGCCGGTCACCGACGCCAAAACCATCCTTCGGATGCAGGCGGGGATCCGTGAGATTCACATTCACGAGAAAGTCCGCGAGTACATGCTGCGGCTCGTACACCGCACGCGCGACTCGACGCACCTGAGCCTGGGCGCCAGCCCGCGCGCATCCATGGCCCTATTTCGGGCCTGCCAAGCTTTTGCCGCGGTGCAAGGGCGCAGCTACGTTCTCCCGGACGACGTAAAGACGCTGGCTCACCCCGTGTTGGAGCACCGGCTCATCCTGAACCCCGAGAGCCGGTTACGCCGGGTAACGGCCCATAGCGTCTTACGTGATATAATTTCGGAGGTTCCGGTTCCGGCCGGATCAATGGGTTCCAGGGCGGGTTGATTCCTTCCGGAACACAACTCTTGGGGAACGGTGCGTACCGCAGCCAGGGCGGGAAACGCGCCGGTGCGAGCAATGATTAATTTGTCCGGCAATGTACGAAGGCGTTATGGGAATCTTGCATGCTTAAAACCAGGTCACTCATGAGATTGTTCGGCCGAAAGAACCGTGAGGAGGATGCGCTCCAGGAAACGGAGCCGGTCGGCGAAGTTGACGGCGCGGGTTCGACCCTCGAGTTGAGCCACGTCGGGCCGTACGAAATCATCGCCCCCATCGGCCGAGGCGGTATGGGTACCGTGTACAAGGCCATTGACCGAAAACGGGATCAGACGGTCGCAATCAAAGTGTTGGACCGGCAGTTCGACCTCGACAAGAAGAAACGCAGACGCGATTACCTCGGGCGTGAAATCCTCGTGGCGGCCGAGCTGAAACATGAGTGCATCATCCGTTACGCAAAGGAGATCATTGAGCAGGAAGACGCGGATGGGAACATTCGCCGCTGTCTGCTTATGGAGTTCGTCGATGGTCCGGATCTGCGCAAACACATTACCGACCGCGATCTGACGCTCCAGCAAATGATCGACATTTGCATCCGCCTGTGCCACGGACTTGACTTCCTTCACCAGCGCGGAATTGTCCATCGCGACATTAAGCCAGGGAACTTTTTGTTCTCCCGCGACTTAAAACAAGTCAAGATTTGCGATTTCGGCTTATCCAAGGCGAGTTCCAGTTGGCGCACGCGATGGATCAGGGAGGGCGGCGGTACCCGCGCCTATATGTCTCCGGAACAGATTAACAATAAGGGCCGCGGGTTGGATGCGCGTTCAGACATCTTCTCTTTCGGGATCACTATGTACGAACTCTTCGCCGGGCGCCATCCATGTAATGGTCGCGATTCCCGGGAAATCATGAAGCAGATCAAGAGCAGCCGGTATAAGTTCGAGCCGCCATCGAAATTCAATTCAGAGATACCGCCCGCGCTGGATCGGATTATCTTAAAGGCGATCCGGCGACAGCCCGAGCGGCGGTATCAGTCGATGACGGAGCTGCTCCTGGATCTGACGCGAATCGCGGAATCCCGTATATAGGATTGATCAGGTGTCATCAGTTTCGTGATTTTATCGGTAAATCCATTAATCGCAAACTGTTCTATGGGTTGCACCGTCCCATTGTTTGGTGTATTCTGAGGATCGTTAGTCCAACTCACCACAAGATATGGGACAAGAGTCCAGCACGCAATGTACAAATCCCGTAAAGATCCCAGCTTGACCAAGATAATCGTAGTCCTCGTTGCGCTGATTGGCGCTGCATTTGGCGTATACCGCGTCACCCAGTGGTTCGGCGGCGGTGGATCGGTGGGCCGCGTCGAAGCCAGCGCCCAAGCGAACATCGAAAACGCCCGCACCCTCCTGAAGGAGGGCCGGTCCTCTGAAGCACGCGAGTTGCTCACCCCCATCGCCGAGAAATCCACGGATGGCGCGTTGGCAGGGCCTGCATTGTTGCTCTTGGCCAAACTCGACTTGACCGATGGCAATCGTGATGCGGCCCGGTCTCGCCTGGAGCGGGCTGTGAACGAATTCCCCGGCAGCCCGGAACAGCCGCGCGCGGCAGCAACCTACGCCAAGCTGCTGGAAGAAGACGGCAAGATTGAAGAAGCCGTGCGGATGTACGAAGACATTCGCGCGAAAGCCCCGGCCGAGTACCGGGCTCCGGCACTGACCGGTCTCGGCCGCCAGGCAAAGCGGACGGGCGACTTGCTCGGGGCGCGCGAGCTGTTCCAGGAAGCCGTCGCCAGCGCGGCCTGGGACTCGGAAGACTGGGATGAAGCGCTTGACGTGTTGGGCGAGGTCAATGTCGAATTGATCTTCTCCCCCACTCCCACGCCCGACAGCAAGACGTATGTGGTCGAATCCGGCGATACGCTGACAAGTATCGGCATCAAGCTGAATACCACGCTGGGTCTGCTGACGCGGGCCAACAATCTGACCGACGATTCCACCCTGCGCGTTGGACAAACGCTGAAATGGACGCCCAAGGATTTCCGGATCGTTATCGAGCGGTCAACGCGTCGCCTTTTCCTGATGGACGGGGACGGCATCTTCAAACGGTACTCTGCTGGACTGGGCATGCCGGGGTACGAAACGGCCCTGGGCAGGTACAAGATTGGAAACAAGATCAAGGATCCGACCTGGCACAAACCGGGCGGGGAGCCCATCCCGCCGGGCGATCCTCGCAATGAACTCGGTACCCGATGGATGCCCTTCGTGCCGGTTCAGGAAGGATTGCCGAACGACTTGGGCATCCACGGCGCCATCGATCCCGCGACTGTGGGCCAGTACTCTTCCCATGGTTGCGCGCGACTCCGGATGGAGGAG
>JAHDWY010000286.1:3090-6227 GCA_023384315.1 Candidatus Hydrogenedentota bacterium
GCTGTACGATCTCGTCGTGCGATCAACGCCGGCAGAGGTCGTTGATACGATCGAACCCGCAGCGGTGCATGAACTCGCGATTGCGCAGTCATGACAACGGGAATCGCTTGTTCACGACCAGAGGCACATCGTCCTGTAATCGCTGGCCTCTCATGCCAACCACGAAACCTGACAACCTGTACGGCCCTGGGAGAGTCGCTCCGTTGACATTTGGGACAGCGGAAACGAATAATGCCGCACTCATCTCTTCGGGAGTAACGCTAAGCGTCGCATGCACGAACGGGACCCCTTATCGAAATCTGGAGCGCTCGCAGGACGGCTCGCGGCAAGCCCGCCGGGGACACTTGTCCCAATTGATTCACAGGCGGTATTTGTGGCGTTCGCGGCTGAAGTTTGCCGTCAAATCGCAAGCGCACCGGGCCAGAATCTCGTCGTCTTCGTTGATCCGGGTACGGCGAAAACCGTGCCCGACTTCGCGGGGATCCACACGGTTGCAACGCATGTCGCCCATGTGGACCCGAACGGCCACTGCGATGTTCCGAATGAGAGCGGCGCACGGGAATGTGTGTTGGCACTACTGTCAACGACAGCGAGCGTGGCGATTGTTGGGCAGTTTATCGATTCGAACGGTCAATTCACGGGGGGGTGGACCGCCGAGCGGGAAACGGTATTGCGCTTGGCGAGCAATCTTGGGCAAAAGTCGCCTGAAGCCCATCCCGAATTGCCGTCATCGCAAGTCGACGCGATCCTACACTGGACGCCGCAAGTCACCCGTTTGATGACCACATTCACGCGAATCGTCAGCTCGTATCAGCGAACGGAAACCGTTGGCCGCGACGACCTTCTGTCCGTACTTGAAATACTGAAAGCGATTTCCTCCCGCAGGCGCTCTCATGACGTGCTTTACGTTTTCGTAGAGCAAATTGCGCGAACGATCCGCGTTGACCGTTGCTCCGTGGTTCGCGTTTGGGGCACCGACGACCACGGCAGCGTGGTTGCATCCCACGATGACGCCGGAATTCGGGACCTGGAGATCGAACTGGAAAAGTACCCTGAGCTGCGCCGCTCGATGGAACTATTCGAGAAAGTCGTCATCGAAGACGCGACCACCGATCCCCTCACCCTTGACTGCGCCGGGTTGAAGGAAACCGAGATCAAAGGCATTCTCGTGGTTCCCATCGTGCTATTGGACGCGAACGTGGGTTCCTTGTTTTTACGGGCCGTGCGAAAGGACACGCCGTTCACGGCCCGCGAAGTGGGCTTCTGCGAGATCGTTGCGGAGGCCGCATCGAATGCGCTCGAGCGCGCACACCTTCTTGAACGGCTCCAGAACGCCAACGAACGGCTGGAGCGCCTCGCGGTGACCGACGAACTGACGGGACTCCACAATCATCGTTATTTTCGCGAACGATTCTCGGAGGAATTCGATCGGGCGCGCCGGTACGGGCTACCCTTATCCTGCATTATTTTCGATATTGACAATTTCAAGCAGATTAACGATGAATACGGGCACCTGCAAGGGGACGAAATCCTCCGGGAGATCGCGGCACGCACGGGCCGGACGACACGGCGAAGCGATGTGTTGGCGCGATACGGCGGAGAAGAATTTGTCATTGTCATGCCTCAGACCCGCGCGGCAGGCGCGGCGGCCCAGGCCGAGCGTATCCGCGAATGCGTCGCGAAACCCGGCTATCCGGGCATGGAGACCGGCGCCATGGTAACCGTGAGCTTGGGCGTAGCGGAGTTGGATCACCGCGAAATGCTGGATGGCGAGTCGCTCATCCGTGCTGCGGATACAGCCATGTACGAAGCAAAACGGAGCGGCAAGAACTGCGTGGTTGTCGCCGACTCCACGGAGAACTAACGTGAAGCGATGGATTCCTCTGGTTCTAATGGTGGGTTTGTGCGGGTGCCACACCTTTATGAAAGTCAAACCGGATTACGCGGACTTGCCGGTCGATTCGTTGCGTGAAGTCGCTCGCGAAATCGAGCAGATCGTTCATGAGGGAAATCGCGATTTCACCATCGCGGACCGCGACGGGGTGGTCGTTAACACGGAACCGATACTGCATGCGATTCGCACGAGGGCCGCGCGCGCCCATCTGGTGAAAGGGTTTCTCGAAACCGGTCACGCGTGGGAGCGGCAAAGCGGGATGCTCGATGTAATCCGGTCGCGGGAATACAAGAAATTCGGAACGAGCCGCGACCGGGACCGCAACGCCCTTGTTGTCCTGGGGGAAAACACAGACCGGTGGGCCATTTATGAGGGCATCATCGATGCCGGGAATTTCCGTGCCAAGTCGCTTAGCGCCATTCAGGAGATCTTCTTCGAAGAGCGACTCGCGTTTCTTCCCGATGGCGTAAAATACGAGTCCGAAACGGGGGAAGCCGCTTTTGCCGGAGGGGCCCCCGCCGCTCCTTAGAAGCCGCGCACAATTCGCCGACTCGAAATCAATGCGCGTAAACGGTTACACTACGCGACCGAACGCGCGGCGTAGGCGCATCCATTCGTAAACTCGTCGGGGCATTGCAGAATCATGTCAGAATCCGCCGCTACGGCGACACGACCCATCATGGAAGTCAACCTCGGCGGTCTCCGGATGAAGAATCCGGTCACCGTTGCATCGGGGACTTTCGGATACGGGGCGGAATACAACCAGTACTTTGACGTCGCCGCCCTGGGCGCCGTAACGACGAAGAGCCTCTCCTTGAAAGCCCGCGCCGGCAATAAGCCGCCACGCCTGGTCGAAACGCCGGCCGGAATGCTGAACGCCATTGGCCTTCAGAATGTGGGGCTCGACGCATATCTGCGCGAGAAAGCCCCATTCCTGCGGGAACGCGGTGCAACCATCATTGCCAATATTTACGGGTACTCTCCTGATGAATATGCGCAACTCGCGGAATCTCTGGAGGCAGAAAACGCAGCAGACGCGATCGAAGCGAACCTCTCCTGCCCGAACGTGCACGACGCCCGTGTCGCGAAGGGCGCCGTACTCGTGTCGCAAAACCCGGACGCCATTGCGGAATACACCAAGACAATCCGCAGCGCAACCCGGCTTCCGCTCTTCATCAAGCTCACGCCGAACGTTATCGACATTCAAGGACCGGCATTGGCTGCCCAGGAGGCCGGCGCCGAC
>JAHDWY010000287.1 GCA_023384315.1 Candidatus Hydrogenedentota bacterium
GATATGCTCTGAGTCATCTAGGGAACATCCCCCTAATCCCCCTTCAAAGGGGGACTTTAAGCAGTCGGAAAGCGAGGACCCCTTCAAAGGGGGACTTTGAATAGCCCTTGCGCAAGATCTTAACAAACGAAGTTAGGGTTTTGGACACTAGATCGAATTCTGGGGTCTACTTTGAAGAAGCGACCGGCTCCTCGGCTTCCTTTGCGATCCCATCGTGCCCGGTGATCAATCGCGCTGCGCGGTTCCAGGTGAGGTAGCACCAGGCCCACTGGAAAAACACGAGCACGCGGTTCTGGAATTGCACCAGGTGCATGAGGTGTACGAATAGCCACAGGACCCATGCGGTAAACCCCGCGATCTTGATGCGTCCGAAATCGGCGACGGCAGAGGCGCGTCCGATGGTCGCCAGGTTGCCCAGATTCCGGTATTTGAATGGCGGTAGCGTTTTGCCCTTTAGTCTCGCCCGAATCGTCTTTGCCGTGTAACGGCCCTCTTGAATGGCCACTTGCGCGACACCCGGCAGGGGCTGGCCGGTCTTCGGGTTGACCGCATGGGCCATGTCACCGATGACGAAGATCTCCGGATGCCCCGCGAGGGTCAGGTCAGGTTCCACAACGATCCTCCCGTGCTTGTCCGTCTGTGCACCCGTAGCCGCTGCCAACGCGGAGGCGAGCTTGCAGGCGCGCACGCCGGCCGCCCAGAGAACGGTGTGCGTGGGAACGCGTTCTTCCGTACCATTCCGCTTGAGTACGACGTAGCCGGGTTGCACGTCGACGACCATCGTTCCATTCTCGACTTGTACGCCAAGCCGTTTCAGCGATCGTTCCGCCGCCTCGGACAGTTCCGGCGGGAAGGGAGGCAGGACGCGATCGGCGGCATCCGCGAGGATCACGCGGGTATCCCTCGGATGAATGGTGCGGAAGTTATGCCGCAGCGAGTGATTCGCGATTTCTTCCAGCGCTCCGGATAGTTCGACTCCCGTGGGGCCGCCGCCCGCGACCACGAAGGTCATGAGCGCCTTCACTTCCTCCGGATCTGTCTCAAGTTCGGCTTTCTCGAAGGCGAGCAAAATGCGACGTCGGATCTCCGTCGCGTCTTCAACCGTTTTCAATCCCGGGGCGAGGCTGCGCCATTCGTCGTGCCCGAAGTACGCGTTGTCCGAACCGGCCGCGACAATGAGCGTGTCGTAGGGAAGGTGCCCATTCTCAAAATGTACCGTCCGCTCCTGCACGTCGAATCCGGTGACCTCAGCGAGGAGTACGCGCACGTTTGGTTGATTTCGAAAGACCGCACGCAGTGGTGCCGCAATATTGGCGGGGGAGAGGGCGCCCGTCGCGACTTGATACAGCAGCGGCTGGAACAGATGGAAGTTGCGCTTGTCGATGAGCGTCACATCGACATCCGCATGCCGAAGCTGCCGAGCGGCATGCAGACCGCCGAACCCGCCGCCGATAATGACCACCCGATGCCGTTCCGCCATGGCGCGTCGTCTCCGATCCGCAAGTGTGATGCTGGATAACGTGATTCTCTGGATGTAACACCGGAACAGACCGGGATATTCAGAACCGCACGCTAGTGTAACGAATTCGAGATTCGTTACTTCTTTTGTCCCGGTATCTGAGGGAACATCCCTCTAAATCCCCCTTCAAAGGGGGACCTTGAGCAACACGTCACACAAGATCTTTGAGAAGGAACGTAGGGATCAGGACACTAGCCCCGGTTCATCAGCCATACGGCAGCGTTAAGGAATCCGGCGAAGGCCACCCATACGAGGTACGGGAGCATCAGGATCATCGCGGACGTTCGGACGCGGGCGAAGGCGATGGTGGTGGCCGCGATTGCTATCCAGAGCAGCACCAGTTCGACCAGTGCCGCGCCCGGGTTTCGAAGGCCGAAGAACAGAAACGACCATGCGAGGTTGAGAGCGAGTTGCACGGCCCATAGACTCAGGGGAATCGCGTTCGCGCGCACACCGCCACGCAGATACACGAGCCATGCAGCGAGCGCCATGAGGGAGTACAGAACGCTCCACACGGTGCCGATGACGCTGCCGGGCGGGGTCCAGGATGGTTTTTCGATCTCCGTGTACCAGGTGTTGACCGAACTGCTCGTCGCGATGCCGCCCAGCGCCGCCACACCGTAGCACAGGGCGAGGAAGCCCGCAAGCGCCACGGCAGCGCGGAGGGTGTGGTTGGTTTTCGATGCGCCGGTATCCATAGTTGCCCTTCGTCTGTTTGGAACGCTTGTTATCTAATCTGAACTTACTATTGAACATCTCCCTAATTCCCCCTTCAAAGGGGGACTTCCGGCACCTCCGTATGCAGGGTCTTTTTTGAGAAGGCGCGTGGTGTCCTGAACCCTAAGGTCTTTCTCAAAGATCTTGTGTGACGCGTTGCTCAAAGCCCCCCTTTGAAGGGGATCTAGGGGGATGTTCCCTCAGATACCGGTACAAAAAATGAAACGAATCTCGAACTCGCTACGCTAGCGCTCGAGATGCTAGTTCGATGAGCCGGGGATTGACACGGTCGCCTGATAGTTTGAGTAGTTGTACAGCGGATTGCGCGTTGGCCGGTATAGCTTCCCGGTCTTGATGCCGTCATCCTGGGTGTAGACCCAGATCTCGTGCGGGTCCCACACGACGATTTCGTCGCGGCAGTCGCCCGTGATGTCGAGTACCGCGTTACAGAGGTCGGGATGTCCGTCGGCTGGAAAGCGCACGACCCGCCGCCCGTATCCATCGTACATTCCACCATACTCAGGATTCCCGGACAGCACAAAAAACTCTTCGCTACGCCCGGTCCAGTTGATGGGAAGGCACATGCTGCCGTGTTGGACCGGCTCGAAATCGTAATAGACGTTTCCCGCCGCATCGAAGAAATGAATGATGCCCTGGTTACCCCAGAAGTTAATAGACACCGTCTCAAGCCCCGGCAGATCGTCTCGAAAATTCGCCACGGCGGGGTTCTGCACGTGTCCGAGGTAATGGTGCTTGATGACCTCGCCTTTCATGTTGGCGAAGAACATGCCCTCATCGCTCGCGGCGCACATGAGCCACGGCTCTTTTGTAGGGCCGCCATAATTCACGATGGCCACGCCATCGGCATGATCTTCTAGGGTGTCATCGAGCGACCATCGGACATCGCCGTCCGGCGAATAGAGCGAGTACCCGATAGCCAGTTCCTGCCGGCCATCGCCGTCTACGTCGAAGGCGTAGGGATAGTGGCCCGTGTTGCATTCTCCGTACCACTGAATCTCGAGTTTGCCGGTCAAAGCCCAGAAGTTCCGGTAGCGATCTTTCAGAATGATGTCCGTCGGTCGCCCCACGCCCTGCAAGTCGCAGAAGTAAATGCTGTCGCCCAATATGCGCGGGAACTTGTTGTACGGTTCGGGCGTCGATGCGGGCATCTCGGGCGTGGGTTGCTTGTACTTCGTCTCGCCGGTCGCGCCGTCCGCCACGACGATCTCCATGTTCATGCAATACACGACTTCGTTGGCGCCGTCGCCGTCCAGGTCGTAGATCTGAAAGGCCACATCGTTCGTCAGGTTGTTCTTCCACGGGTCTGGCTCTCCGATTTGCCACAGAATATCGCCGTCGAACGTCAGTGCCGTTAGACAGCTCAGCTCGCTGTTGCGATCTTTAGGCCCGTGGTGGCGCACTTGGCCGACCAGCACGTCGATCTGACCGTCCCCATTCAGGTCCCCAAACCGAAGGTTGCGGCCTACGCCGAAGTCCCGAGTCTCCACGCGCTTCCACAGCAAGAGCTTGGGATTCTCTGCCTGAAGCCGCTCTTCTTCCGCGAGCTTGTCCGTCTTCTCCTGGGCGAACACGTCGGTCACTGCGTTGCTCGTCGTGACCTTCACGTGCGTGTAACGCGCACGCGCATCCGACAAGAGTCCAATGCCGCCGCGCTCGAAGGAGTCATCATTCGCGGTCAACGTCACTTGGCCGTTCAGGGTGCACTCGAGCGACGGACCGTTCGCGGTAACGGTCGCGTTGAGGTATTCAAGAGGGTTCCAAGCGAAAGGCGCCTCGGCGAGTATCTCCTCGGCAGGTTGGCGAAACGCCGTCGCATGCTTGACGCGCATCAAGACGGCGCGCTGCCCCTCCACGCCGAAGAAGTAGTAGCACCGGTCGTTGTGCATGCGAAAGGCGACGCCTGAGCGCTCTTCGTCGGTTGGTGCAAACCGCACCGACGCCGTGTAATCCGACCACAACGGATCGCCCGTCGTTACGAGCGGGTGCGTGTGCTTTGCCTTGTTGCGGTAGGTCTGCGTAAGCACCGCGTCGTCGCGTTCGCGCACCACCTTCCATGCCAGCTGCGATAAGGATGATGAGGTGAACGCCGAGACCGACCAACCGGCTTCGGGCTCCGTCTCGGGCACGTAGTGGTATTCGGCGTGAGCGCCGACCACGGCAAAGAGGTTCCCCGGACGTAGTGCGTCGAACCCGTCGTCCAACAACGTCACTTCGTCCAAGTCCTGCGCTGCGACAGGGACTTTCGGTTTGTTGGAAACGGCGCCCACAAGCATTGCAATGTTGCGGTTGAACTCGGAGTCGGGATTGCCTGCGTCCAGTTTTCCCCAATCCCCCTTGGCGGATACGAGGACCAGATTCATGCTCGGAATGATGACGGAGCAGTTGCCGCCGAAGCCGATGGACATCATCGTATCGGCGGGCGCGCCGGGCCACGTGAGCGCGTCGGGATGTAAGCGGCCCGAGCCGTTGAACCACCAATTAAAGCCGTAAATACCCGCGCCGAACTTGGTGAAATGGTCGGAGCCGCCGCCAAAGGAGCCGATGCCAAGATAGTCGTTGGTTTCGGCTTCCTGCGTGTGGGGGAGATCCTTTGGCGTTTGCGGCTGCATGTATTCGTCGAAGAACCGCGCATTCAGGACCTGCTCGTCGCCCCATTTGCCGCGGTTCAGCCAGAACCACGCGATGCGCGCGAAGTCGCGCACGGACGCCTTCAACCGGCGTTTGTCGTTCGAGAAGTCGAGGCCGTCTTCCATTTGGAGCGCGCCGAATCGATTCGGGTCGGCGGCCGCCGCATCGGGCTCGCCGCCGAATACCTTGTCGAACAGCGTCTGCTGATAAAGCTGAATGGCGAAATCGTTGTAGGCCCACGCTTCGCCGGGCCCATCGGGCCGGGCATATCCGCTGATCATCGCACCGAGATGGCGAAACGTGATGCCCGCATCTTTCCCTTCGAGGGGCCACCCGAAATCGGCGACTTTTTGGTCGACGCTCTCGACCTTGCCTTCCTGGATCGCGAAGAAGAGCAAGGTGCTCAACACCGGCTTCGCCGACGACAACCAATCGCTGCGTTCCGCCTGATCGCCCCAAGTCTTCACGACATACCCATCCTTCACGACGCAACCCCGGCCGCCGAGCGTGGTTGCGAGCGGTTCCAGCGCCGCCGCATCCATGCCCAGATCGGCGGGTGCGCGCGCTTCCCAGTGTTCGGCGGGAAAGTGGTTAGTGTTCGCGACGGCAAAGGCGGAGACGATCAGGTACGTTACGACGAGCAACCGGCACTTCGATGGAGCCATGCTAAAAGACCTTTCCAAGTGAGCTTGACGACATACGTCTAACGCTTTCAAGGATGAAACAATTTGGTGATTGTGCTCAAGAAACATCCCCCTTGCCCCCTTCAAAGGGGGAATTGGGAGCAGCGCTTCTCGTCGCGCCGGATCTACGCGCGCTCGCAGGTGACGCCGGTCAAGGACAACACGAAGTCTGGTCCGAAAGCCGTCGACGGTGTATATGCGCCCGGCGGCACCGCGCCGCGTGCCACCTGCTCCGCAGCGGTCACGGCGGCTTCGGCGGTCAGCGTGTACCCTTCGGGCGTGCGCATGCGCATGGCGCAGGTATTGCCTGAACCGTCGCGCGCTTCGCCCCACAGAAGCGTTTCGTCCGCGGTGCGTTCTTCGTCGGTCGGGCCTGAAACCGATTTCTCCACGCGGCGTTTCAGGAAGTCCTGAACAAGTCCCAGCCCCAGGATCGGTCCCAGCTTGCCGAGGCGGCGCATCCACGCGATCTGTTTCTCGGGGATGCCCGCGTAGACCTCGATGTTCGGGATGCCGGTCGAGTAGTAGGCGGTGGACACGTCGCCCCAGGGGATTGCCACGGCCGTTTCGGGCCGGTCGCGGAACGGTATCGCGCGCGTCAGGCTGCCGGAAGGCACGCTAGCCAATTGTCCATCGCGACGAACCCTGCATCCC
>JAHDWY010000288.1 GCA_023384315.1 Candidatus Hydrogenedentota bacterium
CGGAGATCGCCCCAAATGCCCAACTTCACCACCGAAGCCGATGTCCGCCTCAAATTCCAACTCAACGACACCGTCGCCGTGCCACAGGACCTGATCGTCGCCGCCATCGACGACGCCCACCGCAACATCCTCCGCCAGATCGATCCAGACGTCGACACCGAATCGCCGGAGCCAGGGCTCGTCTCCGGTGAGACCCTGCTCGCCGGTGCATACCTCTTTCGTTCCCTCGCCGCGCACGACGCGTTCACGCAGAAGAACGTCTCCATCGGCGGTCAACGCATCGAAGACGGCAACCGGTTCCGCGCCTTGACCGGCGTGGCGGCGCTCACGGAAAAGCAGGCCTGGTACGTCCTCGAATCCTATCTCCGCGAAGCGCCCGCGCGAATCCCTGCCGATGCAACCGGTTCGACGCCGATTCTTGGGGAGGACTGATTCGTGGCGATTACCTTAGGCACCTATACCTTCGATCCGGCGCACACGACCGTGCGTGAAACGCACCAGGAGATCGGCGGTCGTCGCGAACGCGTTGTTGAAATTGTGGGGCTTGTCGTGGGCGAGTCGACCGTGTCCGCAATCGACGCCGTCTTGGATGCCATCCTCGACGCGGCGTCGCCGGAGGACTACTCGGCCGCGCTCTCGATCCGGCCGGGGCGGCAACTGTTCGTGCGCCGCACCGCATTCAAGCGCGAGCGATCCAGCGACGCGATGGCGGGAAGCTTTGAACTTTCGCTGCACGCGCGCGATCCCTTCGAACATTCCCTGAACCCCACTTCGCAGAACTGGTCCATCGCCGCCTCCGGCGCAACGGTTGCTGTTGCAGCCGGCGGGAATCACGCGTCCGAACCGGTGATCGCAATCACGGCCGAAGGCGACCTTGTAAATCCTGCGATCTCCGACGGCGTGTGGTCCATCGTCTACAACGGCACCGTGACCGCGGGGTCGGTTTTGATCTTCGACGGGCCGAACGCCCGCGTCACGCTTGACGGCGCCGACGTCACGCCTTACACGACCGGCCTTTTCCCTGAGATTGCGCCGGAAGGTACTACGCTCATGTACACGGACGATCCCGCTAGCTCCCATAACGCCGAAGCGGTCGTTTCCTTTCACGACCGATGGTGGTGAACGTTGTGAACTACGCCATCGAAATTTATGACACCGAAGGCCGCCGCGTTGGCCGCTATACCGATGTGCCTTTGCTGGAAGCCATTCGCAGGCGGCCTGGCGATGCGGACGAGGTGCGCGGACTGCTGCCGGAAGGCCACACCGATCTCAGCCACGGCTACCGCGTGCGTGTGCTCATTGACGAAAGGCTTTTCTGCGAAGCACCCGTCACCGAGACCGCGCCGCAATGGAGCGAAACCCGGAAACTCATTCTCGACAAGTACGTCACCTTCCGCGAAATCATCGAATTTACCGCGGCGCGCGATCCCCTCGAGGGCAATACGGCCATCTCCCGCGTGTATACGAACCGCAGCATCGACGCCATCGTGAAGGATGCGATTCAGAGCGCGCCAGGACGGATTCACTACACGGTGGCACACGGCGACTACCCCGACGGCGCGGAACGGGAGTATCAGAAATTTCTCGCGCGCAAGACCGACAGTAATGAACTTACGATTGGCGGTATCGATACGGGCCAGTGGGCCGGCAGCGACCGCATGAGCCTCACGAACGCCTACGCAAAAGACGGCGACACCATCGCAGGGATCGAAGTGGACGGAGCCCCGTGGCCGGACCTGCGGCTTATGCTGATCGACGCGGAAGAGACCTCGAAGAACGCGCACGCGGTTGCGCGACACCCTGAAGTCGCGGACTGGACCACAGACCAATACAACGCCAGCGCCTACAAGCTGAAAGCCGATGCTGCGCAGGCCGCGCTGCAATCATTGATTGATACGAAGGGCATCGAGTACATCGAACTCAATCCTCACCGCGATGCCAGCGGCAGTTTCGACGATCGCGTCGATGCGTACGGCCGCTATCTGGGTCTCGTCTTCGGAGGCGGCGAGTGTTTTAACGCCGCGCTCGTCGAGCAGGGGCTTGCCGATGTGTATCTCTATCAAGACGGCAAGTACCTCGTTCCGGAGTTGGAGCTGAAAGATTTCATCTCGTACTCGGGGGTCAATGAAGACTCCGTCCAGAGTGCGCCCGTTGCACTCGTTGGTTTCGACGCCTCCGGCGGCGTGCTCGAGGCGTTGACCGCGCTGGCCTACGCAGCGGGCGGGTACATCTGGTCGTTGGACCCGACCCTGCGCGTAACTTTTCGGCCCGCGTCACAGGCGGACCGCGTCTGGTTCTACGATTCTATTCGCATGGGCGTAGTTCTCGGCTCGAACTCCCGCGATCTGATCAACGCGGTCTACTTCGACGGCAACCCCATTACCGGCACGCTCGAGAAAACCTATTGGGCGAGCGCAAGCATTGACGCCTTTGGCTTCCAGGCTCGATCCCTCGATCACTTCGGTGTCTCGTTGGAAGAGGATGCCGACAAACTCGTCGACGGTCTGCTTGACGACGTCGCCTATCCCGAGCCCTCGGGCGAAGTCGAGTTCTACGACGGCTTCGCGGAGGTAAACGTGGGCGATCTGGTCGAGTTCCGTGGCGGCGTGTTACGCCGATTGGACCGTGAGGTAGAGGGCGAGTGGGGTAATCGCTTCGCGGGGCGGCTCGTCACGCGCGTGAAGGAAGTCATCCATCGCTTCTCGGGATCACACATCCACACGCGGGTGCGGTTCACGTCGCCATTACGATCCGTTGCAGATCCGCTCCGATTTACGGTTCGCAGCCAACCTCGTGAGACGGAACTCTTCCAATTCCGCCTCGACGCCGAAGACGTCGGCCTCGACGCCGGGTATCACCTGGACTAGGCCGCTACAGACTCCAGACTACAGACTTCAGACTCAAAGGAACTCACAATGGCCATCAAAGGCAAAGCCTACACCAAAACGTCGTGGACCTTCGCCGAACGCCCGGTCGCGTCGTCGAAGCTGAATTCCTGGGACGACCGTATCGAAGCGGCGCTCGAACTTGTTCGTTTTCTGCTCAGCCAGGCCTGGGGCGGCGGCGACGGCGTGATCCGAAAGGCCGCCACCGACGATCTCGCGGTAGTCGCGCTGGACGTGCCCGGCATGTCGGTGCGCGTGAAACCCGGGTACGCGTTCATTTCGCGCTATCCGTACCGCCTCGAAGCGGAGACCGCCACGCCGGAAGTCACCGCGCCGGCAGCGAATCCACGCATCGATCTCGTGCAAGCCCGGCTGGAGACTTGGGACATCAGTATCGCCCCAGGAACTGAAGCGGCGTCGCCCGTAGCGCCGAGTGCATCGGCCAACGCCTTGGCGTTGGCACACCTCTACCTGCGCCCCGGCATGACATCCATCAAAAACGCCGACGACAGCACCAACGGCTACATCATCGACGCGAGAACTTTCCTATAGGTCTGTCTGCGTCCGTGCAGGTCCGTGTTCTGCCTCCAGCCTCCGGTCTCCAGCCTCTCTTTCGTCCGTGTCTCTTCCCCAATCCAACCAAAGGAGCATCTTCCATGGAAAATCTCGTTTCCGAAACCAGCATCACCCTGCTTGGCGCCGTCTTCGGCGCAGCCTGGACCTTCTTCAAGTCCCAGGACTGGTACCAGCGCGCCAAGGAACGCCGCTACGCCGACGCCGTCACCGCGCTGGAAGCGGGCGTCGACCAGACCTACCAGACCTACGTCCGCGCCATCAAAGATGCCAGCGAAGACGGCAAACTCACCGCCGCCGAACGCCGCCGCGCCCGGGAGATGGCGCGCGACGCCGCCGTGTCCTTCGGCCGCACGCAAGGGATTGACGTGATCGCCGAAGTCGGCAGCGACTACATCGATCTCTGGATCAACCGTCTCGTGAAGAAGGCGAAGCGCGAGAACTAGCGAAGGGGGAAATCGATCATCGTCCCTGAGGTCCCTGAGGTCCCTGCTGTCGCTCGCGCCAGCCCGAAATCTCACGTCCCCAAAAACACGCCGCCGGGATGCGCATCGCATCCCGGCGGCCGCTGCGCAAACGCAGCCGACCCTACACGGCCATGGCGACCGGACAGAAGTTGCTCACGATCCCCAGAAGGAACTCGAAGAACCCGCCGACCACCGGAATCTCCGCCAACTGCCACAAGGTACTAACCAAGACGTCACAAAACATTAGGTAACCTCCTTGTTCTTGCACGGTCTGCGCATGCAATTCGTGGGTGCACACGAACTTGCACACGCCGCCAGACCCACGCTGGTTTGTCAATCGGTCCCAGCATTCACAGCTATGAATACCGCGCGGCCATTCGTGTGTTACATGGGCGGATGCGGTAAGGCTTCGAAGTCTTTAGGCATAAAGGTACTGTAAACTGTGGAGTCCAAGGTTATGAGCGCAATAGAATCTGTCCCCGCGCGTTGTCCGTACTGCGCAGCACCGATTGAACTCATCGTCGATTGCAGCGTCGCGGAGCAGGAGTATGTGGAAGACTGCGAGGTCTGTTGCCGGCCGATCATTGTCCGTGCAACGGTCGACCCGGACGGCGAGGCGTATGTCGACTTGCGGCAAGAAGGCGAGTGACGCGCCAGTCCCAATTCGTCCGTGATTGTCCGTGTGCGTCCGTATCGGTCCGTGTCGGTCCGTGTGCTTTAGCCCACCGGAACGACAGCGTCCTTCCTCAGCTCCTTTGAAACCGCCTGCCGGTACCCCGTGACAACCATATTGCCTTCGCCGTCGATCTCCACGGTCGCATACGCGCTGTTCTCCGGCCCCGAGCCTTCAACGACGGCTTTGAGTGTGTAGTAGTGGATGTCGTTGATAATCGAGTAGTCCCCGGCATGGTGGTGGCCGTGAAAGACGCCAAGCACTTTGCCGCTTGCTTCCAAGACCGCCCGCACCGGTTCCGCGTTATTGACGAAAAGATCGCCCGCGCCGTCGAGCCGCTGATGGCAAAACACGACTGTCGGCAATGCCGTATCCGCTAGATCGCTTTCAAGCCATTCGATCTGTCCGCCGAGGACATTCGCATCGGTCCAGTCGAAATTGCCGCGATCGTAGTCTGCCCCGGCGCTCGTATAGTTGGCGTCGAGCACGACGTAGTGAATCCCATTGGCATCGAACGAGTAATACGTGTCGTTCGGGGCGATTCCCGTGTTCTCGATCTGCGCCATGAACTGCGCTTTCGAGATGCTGTCCATGTCGTGGTTGCCCAGCACGTGATACCGCGATCCGCCAAACCCGGCGAAGGTTCCCTCGATCTGCTTGAGATACTCGATGGTCTTCGATTCGTCCGGCTGCGCATCCTGATCCTTCATGTCGCCCAGTTCGATGAGGAAGTCGAGGTCTTGCCCGTTCATGTGCTGAACGCACTCGTCCAGCTTCGGCAACGACTCCCGGTAGTGGCGCGACCCGCCGGGCTCCCGATCCGCGTAGTGGCAATCCGTCACCATGCCAAACCGGGCCGGCCGCGATTCCCCGAGAGCGACCCTGCTCAGCAGCGGAACAGCGGCGAATGCCGCGCCGGTAGCGCGAAGAAAATCGCGGCGTGTGGCAGTCCAGGTCGTTATAGCCAGTCGAGGCATGGGATGGCTCCTTTCTGCAATCACTTTCCTGGTTCACGCGCCCGCTGCGAAACCAAGATGGGTCCCCGCCTTCGCGGGGATGACGGTGTGGGAGTGGCGACGCGTTCCTGAACTCCGTCGACGTCCTCTCGCACCCCGTTGGAGTCCATCTTAAACAAGCACTCACCGAGCGTCCAGCTCCGGCCCAAACCGTCATCCCCGCGAAGGCGGGGACCCATCTTCATCGGCAGGTAGCGGCGTGTGGTGGCCATGCCGTGGTACGATAAGAACGAACGAAGAAAGCGATACTTGCGGGGGTGCAACCATGCGAAATCACTGGCGCGGCTTCAGTCTCATCCTTATTGTCGGCGGAATCATCGCGACGACACATGCGCAGGAATCCAATCCGGACGCAGCCTGGCAACAGGTGGAGGTCAAAGGTGGTACGCTCGAAATTCATCCCAACGTTACATGGAAAGGTTCATTGCCGCAGGGGCCGTTCGTGCGTCTTGGCGATGGCGGCATCCTTGGCATCAATGGCACGAACGCGATCGTGAGTCATGACGAAGGCGAGACGTGGGAGCCGCGTCCCCTGTTTTCGCAGGACCAGAATCTCAAGGTGTCGTCGGAACGCGCAATGGTGCGCACAGCTGGCGGCGCCA
>JAHDWY010000289.1 GCA_023384315.1 Candidatus Hydrogenedentota bacterium
GCGGCCGCGTATGAATCCAGCCGGACCGGAAAAGAAGTCTTCCTGGGGTCGTAGTCATGGGATACAAGAAGTCCATCGCCGCCCACGAGCGGGCGAAGAAGATCATTCCCGGCGGCATCAACAGTAACGTTCGCGCCGTCTCGGAGCCGGTCCCGTTGCATATCGAGCGCGCGAAAGGTTCGCGCATCTGGGATGTCGACGGCAACGAGTACATAGACTATCTCCTCGGCCATGGGCCGATGATTCTCGGGCATACGCCCGCACCCGTCGTTCAGGCCTTGCAGCGCCAGGTCGAGCGCGGCATCGTCTATGGCCTACAGTCCGAACTCGAGGTGCGCGCCGCCGAACTCGTTTGCACCCATGTGCCCTGCGCGGAAATGGTGCGGTTCAGCACAACGGGGTCGGAAGCGGTGCATGCGGCGTTGCGGCTAGCGCGCGCATGCACCGGGCGCAAGAAAGTGTTGCGGTTCGAGGGACATTACCACGGCTGGTTCGACAACATTGCATGGAATCAGGCGTCGCCCGCGGCGCAGCTCGGGCCGCGCGAGGACCCTCCCCTGCGTCCCGCGTCGGAAGGTCAGCAACCCGAAGATGGCGCAAACCTTGTCGTGCTCCCATGGAACGATACCGCGTTACTGGAAGATCTCTTTGCGCGGCGCGGCGAAGAACTGGCCGCGGTAATTTGCGATCCGTTTGCGTCCGCGGCAGGGCTAATCCCCGGGCAGCCGAACTTCCTGAAGACCATGCGGCGCTTGTGCAGCGAGCACGATGTACTTTTGATTTTCGACGAGGTCATCACGGGGTTCCGCGTGGGACTCGGCGGCGCGCAAGGATACTTCGGCGTCACTCCCGACCTTGCCACTTTTGCGAAAGCCCTGGGCGCGGGCATGCCCGTGAGCGCTGTCGCGGGCAAGGCCAAGTATATGGAACGGTTCGGCACCCTGAAAACGGTGCATGCCGGCACGTACAACTCGAATCCGCTTGCCATGGCCGGAACTGTGGCCGCGTTGGAGGCGATGAGCGCCGACGATGGCGCCATCCTGAAGAAAGCCAATGCCAAAGGCGACCAGCTTTCGATCAAGCTTTCAGAAATCGCGGACGATTTCGAACTTCCAATCACGCTGCGCGGCGTGGGCACGGTATTCAGCGCCACATTTCTGCCGCCGGACGCCGACCCGGTGACGGACTACCGCAGCGCCCGGCGGACCAACTACGAGCTTGGCCGCAAACTCTGGATCGCCCTCCAGAACCGCGGCGTTCAAATCACCTCGATGGGCATCTGGTTCGTGTCCACCGCCCACACGGACGAGGACATCAAGAAAACGCTCAAAGCCGCCGAGGCCGCGCTGCATGAACTGCGCGGGTCGAAGCGCTAATTCGTCGTTTCCACGCTGCCCAGCCTAATCGCCGGTTCCTGCGTAAGTGTTTCCGCGAGCGCCTCTACTTCAAAGCGCCAGTTGTCGATGGTGGGCGATACGGGATATTGCCGACCCCGCCGCCAATCGCCGATGACCCAGTAACGCAACGAATGCTCCGGCGCGTCACACAGCAAGCGCCGCTCGTCTTCCAGGTCCACCATGTCGTTCAACAAATCGGGTGGCACGATCAGCGCCAAGGCAATGTCGCCGATCCGGTATTCCTGGTACCCGTAGTTCGCGAGTATTCCCGCGTCCTCATTCGAAAACCAGGACTCATCGCCAAGTTTCACCAATCCCGGCGCGAGTTCGATGGATTCGTCCGCACCGAGAATCTGGCAGCGGATCTCGCTTTCGGCGTGACCCGTGTAGATAAGGCAAAT
The DNA here is from genome assembly GCA_023384315.1 of Candidatus Hydrogenedentota bacterium. GTDB lineage: Bacteria > Hydrogenedentota > Hydrogenedentia > Hydrogenedentales > SLHB01 > JAHDWY01. The sequence goes on from JAHDWY010000289.1 coordinate 1,799, forward strand.
GAACTCCGCGCTAATGTCCTTATTCCCCGGTACGACATTCTCGGCCGTGATGGCGATGGCGGCGCGCACCGGTCCGTCCGCGAGCACGCGGTGGCTGAACGCGACATGGCCATCGCCGGCAGGACTCTGCACCAGGTAGTCATCTCCGTCCATGCGCATGGTCACGCCGCCCAAACCGGAAGAGTAGTCCACATGCAGTGCGTCCATCCCCCACTCCTGCTGATCGTGATAGGCCACTTCGACGATCGGATACAGTAAGCGTTCTTCCCGCGGCAGACCACGATCGGGCTCCTTGCCGAAGAAATCGAACTGGCCGGTATAAAAGCGGTACGCGCCCGCGTCCGATTCCCACGCCACGTAGGCCGGCGTTTCGAGGACGGCGCGGGTATATTGGGGATACGTGACGTCGCGCTGCCCTTCGGGCGAGTAGTAGAGGTAGAAGGTCGATTTGGAATCCGCCGGCAAATCAGATACGAAGGAAAGTTCCTGGCCTGTATCGGGATTCAGTTCATCCACCTGATGCGGCAGCTCGAACCAGTCGATCCAGCGCTGCGGGGCGACAACGGCGCAATTCTTCGCGTTGAAATCGTGTGCTGCTTCCGTGATTTCCGCCAGCGACAATACGATGGGCGACCGTTCGCGCTCCGGCTGGCCGCTGTTGTCGATAGCAATCGGAATCCGTTTCGTGAATCCACCGAACCCTCGTGCCGCAGCCGCGTAATCTAGTTCGCTCACATGACGCCGCATCAGCGCGGTCGCCGCGGCAATATCGCCGGATGCGTACGCCTTCTCAAACTCGTCCCATTCTTGCGCAGTACCGTGCCGTTCCTTGAGCACTGCGAACAGCCGATCGCGAACCAGATCCAGATAGTAACGCGCCCCGGCCGAACTGGTGCGCACGTAGAGACCCACTTCGCGCTCCCGGTGCCAATTCGGGAGTTCGTTCAGGAAATATGATTTGATAGCCTCGGCGCGCTCATCCTTCGATTCGAGAATGGCCTCCGCCGCGTCGATGAACTCCTGCGTATCGCGCAACACCTTGTCGAGCGTCGGCTTGTAGCGTTCGAGCACGGGCTCGTACTCGAGAGCGGTTTCTCCTGCGTTGCCGCTCATCGCAAACTCGAGTTCAAACGTGCCGTCGCCGTCCGTGTCGATGCGGCGTCGGTCCAATACGCCGTCGCCGTCCTGGTCTTCATATTCATACGCGGCATCGACCGTGCCGTCCAGGTTGTAATCCACGTCGATGTATCCATAGGCCGCGCCCAGCAAGTGCAACCGCTGATCGGTTTCGTCGAAATAGAGGCGAAGCGGTGAGGCCGGTTTGTGGCTGACTTCGACGCGTGTGTTGTATGCGCTCGTCGGCGGGCCGCCCACCTGCGGGAAATCGTCATGCTTGGATTTGTGATTGAGCACGCCTTCCCAGCGTTCGTGGGAGTCCTTGGCGATGTCGCCGTCCGTGTTGGCGTTCAGCTCGTTCCAGGAAAGCATGGCCTTGGACCACGGCGCTTTCTGCGCAAAGCTGCGGGTATCTTCCCAGGACAGGACGGGATGGGTCGGAATTCCGCGTACCGTTGCCGGTTGCGTTGCAATCCCTTCCGTGCTCACGGGCGTGTCCCCGGGAATTGCCGTCACGGAGAAGTCGTAGTTGTGCGTGCGGCTGCCGTAGGCGTCGCCATCGGCATCGATACTGTAGCGAAGGTTTTCGACTTCGTGACCCTTGGCGCAGACCCGCACGACGACCTCGCTGCACTGATCGCCATCGGGATCGTAGAACGCAAAGGGATCTTCAAAGACATTGAGCCATTCGTCCCAACCCTCGGCGAGACGGTACTGGTAAAACATTTCGTCGCCGCTGAAGTGGGTCCGGTACTGGCAAAGGTTCTGGTAGTACGTGCCGTCCACGTCGTACCAGAGCAGATTGTCGTCGCCCACGTCAACGCCCCACCAGACCGTGATATCTTCGAGATCGTCGTTCCAGTTCTTCTTGTAGAAGATGCCCATCTCGTCGAGGTCGTTGTCGCCGTCGTTGTCCTGGTAGTCCGTCGCCACGTCGATGCTGCCGTCCGCGTCCCAATCCCACAGATAGAGATCGCTGTCGCGATCGCCGCGCCCGGTTTCCGAGAGGTCCCCGTCCTCGTCAATGACCCGGACCAACAACTGCTCCTTCGTATGACGCTTGCCCCGGTCCATATACCAGAGTTCGTCGATGGTCCCATCGCCATCGGCATCCACGGACAGGGTCTCGCCGGGCTTCAAGGCTTTCGCCTCCGCGACCTTCGCGGGGTCAAGCGTCCGCGACACGCCGAAGACTCGCTCAAACACATCCGCGTGAGCGACACTTAGGGCGCCCATCAACGTCAAACACACGAGAAACTGGCTTGCACTTCGATACCTGGTCATTTACGAATCACTCCCTTCCGCCGGATTCACGTTTCCATTCTTCACGACGATTTCGGAATTCTCCAGTATATTGGTGTTAATCAGAATTGGTTTGTTAGCGCCTGTGGTGTCGTCCACTTCGACGACCACGTTGTCCAGAATATTGCCTGATACGATGCTGTTTCCAGCGCCGACGGACAGTACGAGCTTTTCCGTGGAGGAATAAAAGTTGTTCCCGGAAATGACGGCGCCGAAGCCGCGGGCATCGACGGCTTTGCCGCACTTCCCGCCCGGGTCGACGGTCAACACATTGTCCGTGATTACATGGCGGTGCGAATCCGCCCAGGATCGGAAGCCGATATCGATATCGCCGCCTTCCTTGACGTGTACGACATTGTTCGCCATGATGATGTTGTCGCCGCGGTCCGATCCAATGGCTACATGCGTCCGGCCCGTAATCTCGACGTAGTTCCCCCGAATCTCGCCGGGGCCGGTGAGAATTTCCACTGAATCCGACATGGCGTTGCCGAGCACGTTGTTCAGCACGCGCATATTGGAACCTTCCAGCATGATGCCCAAGCGCCGCGCGTTCAGCACGTAGCAATTCTCGATGGTAATGTTGTGGTTCGGTTCGCCGCCGGGTCCGCCGGGTTCCTGGTAATAGGCCTTGATGCCGCAGAACTCGAATCGCGCGTGGGACACGTTGGGATCGCCTTCGCCAACAGGATTCTGATCGCGGTTGGCATCGACATACACGTCGCGGATGGTAATGTGACCGACGCCGGAGCCGATAATGCGGATCACATTGGTTTCCTGTTCCGGCGCCTGGATCAGTTTCGTCGCGGCGCCTTGCCCCGCGAGGGTCACGTTGCTCCGCTCGATGAGCACCCCACCCAGCTTGCCCTCGACACGTCGGATGTCGTAGGTTCCTTCCATGAGCATGACGGTGCCGCCCGGCTCGGGAAGCGCGCGAATCGCGGCGTTGATCTCTTCTTGATCGCCATTGCCGTCGCCCACGAAGTCCGCAAGCGATTTGGACCGGACCGAAGAATCGTGGGTAGCGACGACGATTGTCGCCGCGGGCGGGCTGGCGGGTTTGGGAGTATCGGTTGCCGAAACGACGACCGCGGCAACAAGCAAAGCAATCGCATGATACACGGGGCATTCCTCACAGGTAGGAGCCAGCGTTCAACCGGTATCCGACGAGAGTACCAAGAAAGGGGCGAAGGGTGCGAGTTTCGATACTTGGGATCGTGGCGGTATTGAGTACGGCCGCGATGACCGCAGTGACACAGGAGCCGGGTGCGGCGGACCGCAAGACGGAGTATGTGGACGCGGTCACGCGCGGGCAAGGCCTTATGCCCTGGCAGGTGCCGGGCGTCTCGCCAGAGGAGACCGCGTTTCGCGGTGAGATGGAAGCGCGCAAGGACGCCATGCTCGCGGGCCGGGTGCAACTCGAGCATCCGGTCATGGTCGGCGCGAATGCCCGCGAGACGATCCTGAAACGCGTGGAAACAACGGAATGGGGCGCGGATTGGTATCGCGGGATCATCGCCCAGGCGGATATCCTGGTCGCGCAACCCGACGGCTATGTCGAAGCGATGATCCCGGATCTGACGCCGGCCAATCCTTACGGGTTTACCTGCCCGAAATGCGTGGGCGACAAGTCGCAGGAAGCGGTGGGTAGTTCTCTTTACCGCTGGTCCAACGCAGCGCCCGATCAAATTCAATGCCGGGCCTGCGGGCAAATTTATCCGGATCCCCGCTTCCCTGAGACGGCCGTATTGCAGGCGCCACGCGCGGGCCAGACGTTCACCTTTTATCTCAATGAGGAGGAGCGCGCAAACCCTGAAGACCGCAGCGGGAAACTCGCGTGGCATTGGGTGGGCCATCCCATTCACGTAAGCTTCACCGGAATTATCCGGGCGGAGAAGGTGCTGTACATGCGGGGCGCGGCCAATACGCTCGCCTTCGCTTACTGGCTCACCGGGAATTCCGAATACGCGGAGATGGGCGTGGCCGTTCTGGAGCGCCA
>JAHDWY010000290.1 GCA_023384315.1 Candidatus Hydrogenedentota bacterium
CCCGGACCGACTTGCCAGAACGCGCCACATTCACCGCGTTCAACTATCAGACCGACAACCCGGCCGCGAGCTACGTCGAGTTCGACGACTTCGTTTTGGAAACCGGCGATTCCGCTAACGGCGAGGACCTGTGGGAACTCCTGCCGGTGTGGCTGAAAACCTATCCGCTCGCCATCGGCACGGACGGCGATCTCGCGCTCACACCCGACGGACTGACCTGTTTCCTGCAGGACGTGGCAAATGTTTTGGACACGGAACCAGGCGACCTGTACGCCCACGTGAACTACGGCGCAGGCCTGCGTCGTTTTTTGGGCGAGGCCGGCGACGAGGGATTGTCGAGGCTCACCAGTCAGATCCGGGTTGCTCTCGGCGACGGCGCGATTCGCCCTCGCTTGGATCTCGCGAATTCATCCGTGGTGGTCACTCGCGCCGGCGATACCGTCACCATCAACACGACCATCGCGGCCATCGCCGGCGACACGGTGGTGACCTCCAACCTGATCCTGAATTACGGGATCAACGGAATCGAGAATCTGTGGACCTCCCCGCCCACCGCCACGGGCACGACCACGCCGGTCGGTCCCGACGGCTACCTCTATCCGGCTCTCGGTCGCGACCTGTTTTTGGATCGAGGGGCGTCCTACCCGAATCCCTCCGATCGAGAAAACCTGCCGCAGTACTTCATCGTGGACGGCATTGGCCGCGAACTCGACGGGGCGGAAGACTGGCTTCGCCGGATGCGCCTGAATTTCTTCCCCGAGACGGCGGACGAGGATGCGCTCGTGATCCACGGCGGCAACGTCGATGTCTACCGATTGGCCGATGAATCGCTCGACGACTTTCGCGCGCGCGTGATGGACGAGTGGGACCAGAAGAAGAAGGACGGCACCGTCGCCGGAATGGTCGAGTGGTTTGCGCTCTACGGGTTCGACGCGACCGTGACGGAGGGGTATTCCGTCGTTGGGCCCGACGATTTCCCGGCAGCGTACTGGGACGAGTTGTGGGTTGATGCCACCTGCGTTCCCGGCGCGGTGACCATCGCGCCAACCGAATTCTTCGGGCGGCTGTATCGGCGGTCGAGGGCTGATCGGCGCGTCGTTTTCAAGTCCATCACCGACGGGACCGATCCGCGGCGTTGGGGCGATGGCGTGTGGGGCGAGGGGTGGTTCTGGGTGGAGTCGGTGTTTTGGGCGGGCGCGTGATCTGGGGTCTCGTGTTCGTCGATCGAGATGACGCGATCGTGATTCCCTTCGGTCCCACGTCAATCCCACCGCGCTCCCGCGGTTCCAGATTTTTCGCGGAAGTGATCGCGGCCGACGGCACCGCCTCGATCGCCACAGACGAATTTTTCGGGCGGCTCTTTCCGCGATCGCGCGCTGGGCGGCGTTTGGTTTTTCGGTCGTTGGTTGGAGGCGCGGAGCCGAGGCGGTGGGGGGACTGGGGGCTGGCGGGGTGGGGAGGGACTTTTCGATCCGCCAGCCTTGTGAAGAGAACAGCACCATTTGCCGGTTTCACTGCCAAACCGGAAATCGGTTTTTGAGTAGCTAGAAAAAAAACCACGATCGTCAAGCCATCGACGGCTTGACGATCAACCACTTCCGACCGGATCTCGCGGCCGGCGCTGCCTTGACGACAGCATTACTGCTTGGGCCGTGCTGCCTTCTCGCGTCGCTTCGGAGCATCCTTGATGTTCGGGAGAGTTCCAACTCCGTTGTCCTCTTCCCGTTCACGGGCTGCCTCGATCCGAACGCGGGCGATGGCCTTCTTTGCATCTTCGATCGAGAGGACGTTCTTCTCGACGTCTTTCAGGATCGCCTCAGCCAGGGATCCACCCATTAAAAACTCCTTTCGCATGCAGCTATCAATCCGCAGTGGGCTCGCCGTTCGCGTTCAGCGCGCTCGCTCACTGCCGGGTTCCAGCGGGTGATTGGCTCTCCTGCCACCGCGGAACGCCTTCAGCATGACGCATTGCGGCGTTGCGCGCAAGATAAACCTTTCCCTTTCGAGAGGGCATCCGAAAAATCGGGGCTGGCCCACGATAAGCCTCTTCTGATTGGGCTGAGGTTCAATGGTGGATTTCGTACCACATGCGGCAAGGCCGGTCAAGCGCAAGAACTCACGCTTGAATCATTCACTATCAGGCTCGTTTATGGACTATTTTCCTTTCTCACCCCTTCTTATCGGCAGCGCGCAGCTGAACATTAGTGAAATTTTCAGGCACCGGTGTGCTGTCCGGATCTGCCAAGGCGCCGCGCTGGTGTCGCGACGACACGAGCGTCTGGGATACGGCCGATTCCTGTCCGCATCTCTGGCTTCTTCTGACCTCGAACGAACGGACCCGCGGGACGCGCCCCCTCGACGATTCCCAGCACGTGCTTCTTGCCCGTCACGCCCGCGCCGATCGCGACGATCACGTGATGCCGCGCGAACACCAATCCGTCCATCTAGATCGCCAGCGACCCCGCGTCGTGGAATCGCCGTTCCATCAGCTCCTTCAGCTTCGCCTCCGACGCGTCCACGAACTCGCGGCTGGCCGCGCCCTTGCTCATCGCCGCCGATTCGGCCATCGCCGGCAGCACCGCGCGGAAATTGGTCGTCGAAACGCCGCGCATCAGGATTCCGGCCGCGCGCTCGATCGTCCAGTCGGAGGGCTTGAAGAGAAAAGGGCGAGTCCAACCCAGCAAACGACCATCGAATAAGCGAGCGCGACCGACTGAAGTAGCCCGCAGATGATGGGATCCACGCTATGGACTCCATCTACCCTCGGTACACGATTTCGTTGTGCGCTCGAAGGAACTCCACCGCCGGCCGATTCCCGACCATCGCAGGATCCTAGGCCTGCCCCCGCCTGATCTCCACAACCGCTCCGAGGATCTGCCGGCGCATCGCCTTCACAGGTGGATGGTGAAGGACATCGTTCGCGAGGAAGCGTTCTGCGATCACGCGTCGAACGGTGGCAGCGCCATCGAGCTTCACCGCGACGAGGCGTCCCTCAATCGCGGAGGCTTCGCGGTTCTCCATGTCGAAGAGGATCAGGTCGCCGGGCGCCGTCTCTCCAGCCATAGCGTTGTCCGGCATGCGGATCGCCGCGAGGCGCGATCCGGGCTTGGCATGCGAAACAGTGAAACCTTCCACGGTTTCGTTGCACACTCTGAAGCGGCTGGGATCCCGCCAAGCATCCAGTTTCATGATTGGCACTGTTTGGAAGTCGTCGCCCGATACGGGGGCCACTTCCCCCGGGTGAATCAAGCGAATCCCCTCTGGGACCGGGCGAGCAGCTGGTCCGAACTTCGGTTGCCAGCCGAAGAGCAGCCAGTTCGGGGTCACGCCGCACTGCTGGCAGATATCCACGATCATGCCGAGGCCGGGCAGGCTCTTGCCGCGCATGTAGTTGTCGATTGTAGTCGCGCCGGTGCCAATGACTTTGGCGAAGCGGGAGTAGTGCCCGCCGCCGACCTCGTCGGCCAATTCATTGAGGCGAGAGAGAAATCCTTCTCTTTGAGTTACGTGCATGGTTTGCCCCCTTGAAGTTCATTTCATCAGGTTCCGAGTTCCGTCCAAATCACCCCAGAGCGATTGGTGTCGCGCAATGAGATCGCTCACGCCGCGCTGTCGTCCAAGTCCCCAGCTTCGACGGCGGTTGCCATCCGGTCGGTTTCCTCCATCTGGTGTCGCAACCACTCGTCTGCCTTTGTCGTGTCGGCTGCCATCGCTTGTTCGATCGCAAGGGTTTCGCGGTACTCTCGTGCTTCAGCCGCCATCGTCCACGAAACTTGAAGCCCGCGGGTTTCGACAATCTCGCGGATTTGCCGTAGCGCAACTCTGAAGAACTCCTTTCGCGGATTGACCTTGTTGACCTGAAGCTGAATAAACCGCTTCTGCAACTCGCGCTCGAGACCTGGAGCGTCCTCGCTGTGAATCAGAGCGTGAACGTCGAACTCGAATGGAACGCTCGCATCGCCAAGCTCTCTCACTCGGTCGAGAGGTTCGAGTCGTCGTGTCATACCGATCTTGTAGACGTTCTCGCCGAACGAGCCGACGTTTGATATGACATAGACGTGCCCGGACTTGGTCTGCTGGGCCATGGAAAGCGCGCGCTGATTTTTTGCCTCAGCTTCTTCCAGCTTTCTCTGAAGGTCTGCGAGTTGCGCCTCGAAAGCGGCGCGCTGCTCCTCGCTGGCGCGTTCGACCTCTTTCTGCACCTTCTCCATGGCCTTTCGCAGGGTGTCTTCTTCCTTTGCAGCTTCTTTGATCGCCCGCTCGAATTCCTTTCTTGCCTTTTCCTCCTCTCGCATCCTCTCACGGATCTGTCGTTGCTCTTCTCGTTCTTGGACCCTGAGCTGGTGGGCGACTGCGGCCCAATGCAATTCGTCCAGACGAACGGAAAGGAATTCGGGAGTGACCCGGGCGTCGCGAAACGCCGCTCCGTTTCGGTTGACCAACGCGAAGGCATCCTTGATCTGCTGCGCCAGAGAGAATTTCCTCGACCTTCCCGTTGAAGGCGTCTAGCACGAATCGAATGGCGGTCTCTTTGCGGTTCGTCTCGACATACTGGCACGTAGCCGCGGTTCCGTTCTCGGCCATGAGACGCATCTGGGCTCGCGCACTTTTCAGTTTCTGACCAGCCTCCGCAAAACCGAACTCGTCCGCCAATTCGTCGAGAAGGGTGTACGACGGAATGATATAACGATCTCCATAGCCCTCGATTTTGTTCTCCATCGCGATCGCGATTCTCTGAAACTCCTCCGCGCGCCCCATCGCTTCGTAGGCGCTTCCAGCGACCTCCTGAGCTTTCTTTCTCGCCTCGTCGATAACTCGTGCTGCCTCGATGGTGGCGTCGGCGGCTACCTTCTCAGCCGTTTCGCGCAGCTCCCGGGCCTTTTCCTGCGCCTTCTTACGTTCCTCGGCGGTCGCCTTCTTGGTTTCCTCGAGCAATCGCGTCGCTTCATTCCGGACTTGCTCGGCCTCGCGGCGTCCCTCTTCGATGATCGTCGTGGCCGACCGCTCCGCAGCTTCGACGATTTCTTGAGCCCGATGTTGCGCTTCGCGGATGGTTTCGCTGGCTCTGCGATTCGCGTCAGGGATGACCTTGTATTGCTCCAGCGGTCTCAGCTCCGCCTCCAGCGCTTTGTAGGATTTTTTGCTCCGCAGGAAGAGAGAGATGGTGATCGAGAGGATGACGAGGAGGATGATCGCCGCTGACAAGAATGCAATTTCCAAGACGCTCATGCGTGCCCTCGATTGGAAAAAACTGCTGAGTCCAACCACTGTGCGGGTAATTTTTGCTCCAATCGATGGTAGAACGCAAGGGGCCGAATCGTGCGAAACACGGCAGGCGGACTGCTATTCCTATCAGGTTGGTTCAGCGGGTCTTTCGGGACTGCAAGAACTCGGAGATCTTGGCCTCACTGTACCCGAAAGCCTTCCCCGCGCACCAGTGGAATACTGCTGTCTTGTCGTAGGGCAGGCCAGCGAGCTTTCGAGCGACGTGAGAGAGGTGTGGCCAAACGAAGATGTATACGGCCAGATGAGTGCTCCCTCTCGGAGTGACGAGACGATGCAGACTGGACTCTCCGATACACCTCGCAACCTCTCCCTGAAGACTCTTCGGAACCACGACCTCGGCAACGGGTCTGACCTCGTTCTTGACGAGGAAAATGCTCTCGTTTACCTTCGAGAGGTCCCATAACTCATTTTCGGAAAGGACACGACCCATGGGATATCGCCCCGGCAATATCGTTCCCCAGTCCGGCATCTACCGATGCAACAAGTGCGGCAACGAGGTCACCTGCGTGAAGGGTGAGCCGTTTCCGCCGTGCGCGAACGGGTGCTCCGGAAACGAGTACTACCTGGTTCGCGCGACCAACTGACCGTCTCCGCCTCCGATCCTCGGGCGAGTGGGTTGTTGAATGGCCTCGATCGGCCAAGATCCGCTCGCCCGATCCGTTTTTCGATGTTAGCACGGCCATCTGTCAGCCGGAGAGGGCGACGGAAATTTGTGGGGCGGCGCCATAGCCACCAACCTCGAGCGAGTTGTGCCAGGCTCTTGGGGAAACGCGGAAAGCGGAGGACGAGATGGGACGGTCGCTTCTGAGTGCTGGTCACCGGTCGTTGTTCGTGATGCTGCTGGTGTCCGCGCGGCTGGTCGCAGCCTTTGCAGTCGCCGCCACCGGCCTCCTCGCCTGCGCCTCCGA
>JAHDWY010000291.1 GCA_023384315.1 Candidatus Hydrogenedentota bacterium
AAGTCAGCCCCCTCCACGCCAATTTCATCATGAACGACGACAACGCCACCTGCGCGGATATCCTCGCGCTCATCGATCTCTGCAAGCGGACGGTACAGGAACGTTTTGGTGTGACCCTTCAAGAAGAGGTCGTCTATATCCACTAGCCTCTCGCCGAACCACAATACCTTGTGGTTTCCGCTATTGCGCCCAGACATCGCTTGGGGTATCATGGCTCCCGATTGGGTGATTTTTCAGGGGAGTCGCACGTCTCGCTACGGGAAGGGGCCGCAATGGAACTGAAGCAATTATTCGAACTCGTCGACAAGGAAAAGGCATCTGACCTGCTTATCAGCGCCGGTGCGCCTCCCATGTTGCGCAAGAACGGCAAGCTTTTCCGTACTCGCGGCGATGCCATGACCCCCGAGCAGACGAAGAAACTGATCTATGCGGTGTTGTCCGCCGAGCAGAAAAAACAATTCGAGACGAAGAAAGAGCTGGATTTCTCCCTTGCGGTGGGGCGTAAACACCGGTTCCGCGTGAACGTGTACTTGCAGAAGCAGGCCGTTACGGCTGCTTTCCGGCCCATTCCCGAAGACATTCCCCAGCTTGACGACTTGGGGTTGCCCGACGTCGTCGCGAAGTTGGCCCAGGCAAAGCAAGGTTTAGTATTGGTAACCGGCCCCACGGGCCACGGCAAGACAACCACCCAGGCTTCCATCATCGACCGCGTGAACAACACCCGGGAATGCCACGTGATTACGGTGGAAGATCCCATCGAATTCGTCCACAGCCACAAGAAATCCATCGTCGACCAGCGCGAGGTGGGGCAGGACACGGACGACTTCATCAACGCGCTGAAATACGTGCTGCGCCAGGACCCGGACGTGATCCTCATCGGCGAGATGCGCGACCTGGAGACCATTCAGGCGGCATTGCGCGCCGCGGAAACCGGGCATCTGGTTCTAGCGACGCTCCACACCAACGACGCTATCCAGACGGTGGACCGCGTGATCGACGTGTTTCCCGCGGGCCAGCAGCAGCAGATCCGCTTCATGCTGAGCATGACATTGCTTGCCGTGCTGTCCCAGCGGCTCCTGCCGCGTGTCGATGAAGAAGGCCGGATCATGGCCTGTGAACTCCTCGTGAACAACACGGCCGTGGCCAATCTCATTCGCGAAGGCAAGACTCATCAGGTGTACAGCATCATGGAGACCAACACCAAGGATGGGATGCAGACCATGGACCGCAGCATCAAAGAGCTGTACATGCAGGGGATCATCTCCTACGAAGACGCCATCGCGCACGTCCGGAACGCGAAAGCAATTTCAGAGTAACTTATTCATGGTAAATAACTTACGAAAAGATAATTTGTTGACAAAAAGTCTCCGTACTACTGGTCAATCGCCGTCGTTTTTGCTATACTGTGAGTTTGGATAGCGTTACGAAAATCGCCCTCTTGGCGAAATTCGCTCTGTGGGAAACTTTCTTGCAGCCCAAGGTATAGATATATGCAGTTCGATGGGTTAGAAGGCGAAAGCAGGGGATCCATGGCGGAAGGACTCGGACAAATCACTCCATTCCCGGGGCAGCAGCAACAGCCGTTCCGGGTGGTTGGACCGGAAGGACTGCCGGTCAGGGAGTGGTCCGACGAATCCCTTATGCTGGAGCATGGGCAAGGCTCCGAGCCGGCTTTCGCCGAACTGGTCCGCCGGCATCAGCGCGGCGTTTTGAATTACATCTTTCGGATGGTTCAGAACCGGCAAATTGCCGAAGAGTTGACGCAAGAGGTATTCGTGGCGTTGGTGCGCAACGCCCAGCGGTACCAGCCGACGGCCAAGTTTACGACCTATCTCTACACAATTGCATCGAATATCGTTTCGAAGGAGTGGGTGCGGCGGAAGCGCCGTCCGAAGTTCCTGAGCCTGTCTTCCGGCTGGAGTTGGCGCAAAAGCCCGGAAGACGAGTTCGACCCCATGGAGCACGTGGGCGACGAGAAGGCCGACGTGTTCCACAGCTTCAAGCGGGGGGAGATTTCGGAGGCCGTGAACACCGCGCTCCGCGAACTGCCGGAACACCAGCGCGAAGCGTTTGTGCTGCGGCGGTTCCAGGACCTCTCCTACGAAGAGATTGCCCAAATCACCGATTCACCGGTGGGCACGGTGAAATCGCGGGTCGTCCGGGCGGAAAGGGCGCTGCGGCCCTTTCTGGCCCGATTCCGGGATTACGTCTAACGCGCTTGACAAAGGACACAGACTGGGGATGTTGCTAGGTCACCCGTCAAAGCTCGAACTGCTTGCCTACGCCGAAGGTCTGGCGGATGGGCATGGCATTTCGACCGCGACCGCACGGCATGTCGCCACCTGCAAAGACTGCGCGAAAGAAGTCGCCCACATCCGCTCCTCCATTGAATTCACCGCGTCGGCCGACGAGTTGAATCCTTCCGACGACCTCACCTCGCAGATTCTCGTTGCGGCCCGCACCGAGCGTCGCGTGCAACGGCGCGCGCGCGGCAAGACGCCGCTCATCATGTTGAAAGGCCTTGCCTATGCGGCAGGCATCGTCGCCTTGTCGACTTTCTATTTCTCTTACGCCTTGGGCGACGCGCCCATGTCCGCGCCGGAAACGCGCGTATCCGCCGCGCCGAGGGCCGTTTCGTCCGGCCCGTCGCCGGAAGAGATTCGCAAGGCTACGACCGAGATTCATACCCTCGCCGCGGCCGTGGGTTCGCGTCCGAGCGCGCCGCTCAACCTGCGCGAATGGCAACAGACCCGCGCCGTGCTGGCGTTGGACGCCGATTTGGCCGCGGCCCGCGCCGCTCTGCAGCGAAACCCGGGTTGCGAACGCGCCAACCGCATCATCAACTCCAACATTCAACGCCAGGCCCAAGCCTTGAAAACGCTCTACTACGTTGAGCGCAGTTTGTAGCGCCGGCCCTCGCAGTCGTCCCACAGTGATCAGTTTCCCCAACGAATCGCCTGTCCTTCATCACCGGGAATTGGTATGCTCTAGCCCCGAGTTACGAGGTTGGTCATGACCATTCCAATGAGAAATGCAATCGTTCTTGTCTTACTTGCCGCACCGCTGCTGCTGCCGCAGACCGCGTTGCCGCAAGAGGAACGCACCGATCCGTCGAGCGTGCTCGACACGGTCAATCGCTGGCTCAAGAGCCTCGGCGAGAAAACCGAGGAGTGGATCAAGCCCCGCGTGGGCAATCTGGACGGAAACGGCGGGGTGGACTGGCGCGGCCTGGCGACCAGCGCGCGCGACTTTCAGAAAAACTACCCCGTACGGCCGAATGTCGTCGTGGTCGTTTCCAGCGAGTTCGGCGAGATCCGCGTGGACGCCTGGGAGAATCCGGTTGTGCGTGTGCGCGCCGAGATCTCGGTCGGCGCGGAGACGGTCGAGGTGGCCGACGAGATTGTCGATGCCATCAATATTGACGTTACCGAGTTGGCCGATCGCGTCGAAGTCAGTACGAAGTACCCCGACACGCGCGACCGCGGAAAGGTCGCCATTGAAGTCAACTACGCGATCACCGTTCCCGCCAACGCAAGTGTTCTTTGCAGCAACAATTTCGGCGACACGATCGTCCACGGCACCCGCGGCACGGTAGCGGTTGACTCGCGCTTCGGCGTGGTCGATCTTCGGGACTTGTCGGGCGCCGTTTCGGTCCGCGCGCAGGGCGAGTTTCCGTTGAACGCCTCGGGCTTGCGAAACGGCGGTTCCTTCGAACTTCAGAGCACGCAGGCGGAGTTTGTCAGTGTGAGTGGAAGTCTGCACGTCAGCAACTTCATGGGTAGCGTGACGCTGCGCGAACTCGCGCCGGAATCCGATCTCGACGTTACCAGTCAGAGCGGCCCGATTCACGTGTACGTCCCCGAAAACAGCAAACCCGACATTGCCGTGACGACCCTGTACGGCGCGATTCAATCCGATGTTCCCGTCGAACGCTCATCGCAAGGAAACCTGTCGCTTGGTCGTGTCATCAATTTGGAGTCGCCCCAGAAGCTCACGCTTCATGCCTCTTTCGCGACGGTGTACGTTCACCAGGAGGGGCTCAAACCGTCCCCGGCGGCGCCGGCCCAGAACGGCGGCGAGTACGTCACGCGGGGCGTCGAAGAGTCCGCTGAGCTGACGGACGACATGCGGGTGCGCGTGAACGCCACGCTGGGCGACGTTCGCATCGAAGGGGTCGACTCGAACATGTTGGAGGTCAAGGCCACGAAAGTCGTCCGCATGCAGATCAAGGAGAATGCCGAGAAAGCGATCGAAGCGCTTGGGCTCCGCATCGAGCCTGTGGATGGGAACCTCACGATCGCGACGGCCGTGCGGGACAATATGGAAGCCCTTGGGTGCACGCACTACCGGGTCGATCTCGTTATCCGGTGCCCCCGTACCGCTCCTATCGAAATTCACGCCCAGAGCGGTTACACGTCCATTGAAGGCATGGCATCGGCCATCGACATGGAACAAGGCAAAGGCACCGTGACGGTCAGCCACTGCAAACGAGACGACGGCGCGTTTGAAGTTGACAATGAATCCGGCGACATCATCGTCAGCGACTGCCAGGGCCCCATGACCCTCACATCGCAACAAGGTACGATCAAGACGACCAACGTGTACGGCAAACAAACGCTCACGGCCAACCTCGGCAAGGTGCTCGTCGACACGCCGAAGGGCGAGGTTACCGTCCGGGGTCGAGGCGGCGACGTGAACATCCTTGCGTTGGATGGCGTACTGGGCGAATACAACGTGCAGGTGGAGCGGGGCAATCTCGAACTCGTAATTCCGAAAACTGCCGATGCGGAACTCTGGGTCACCACGAAGAACGGCATTCCCGACTCCGCAGTGCCGCTGACCGGCACGATGGAACGGGGTCTCTACCAGGGTAAAGGCCAACTGAACAGTGCCCAGTATCGCGTCGACCTCACCACCGACGGCGGGAATGTCTATATCTATTGGCCGGCGGAGTGAGTGTTGAGTGCCGAATGATGAATGTTGAATTGGGTATTGCATTCATGATCTGCGATTTGAGATCTCAAATCTGGAGTTCAGCGAAGCATCATCATACCACCCGTTCCTTCAACCTCCGTTTCATCCATCGTCTCTTCTTCCATCGCTTGTGTGCGCTAGGAATTCCACAGCCGGGTAGGTGACGGATTGGAGCCGTCATCAACGATCGTGCGCTCGGGAGATACCGGCCACCGTCGGATGTGTGCGTACCAACGTTCTTCCCGGAGCGTCCACCTCCTTCACTCCAAGGTTCCGGGGGGAAAGGGATCTCATTGCCAGAACCAGCTTTCGCGCGAGAACCTCTTGCAGCTGCCCGCGCCTTGACGTGGGCATTGGAAGACTGCGCCCGGGTGAAACCGGACGGTGTGTCACCGTGGTCGTATAGGTGCGTGTTCGCAGAGGGTTCACGCAGCCTGGACCGGACGGGAGGATTCCTATGAAGTTTCGTATTGCAGGTGGATTGTGTCTGGTGGCGGTGCTCGCAGTTGTCGCTGCGGGGTGTCCGGAGAGCTTTCCGAAACCGCCCTTCGACACGACGGGGACATTTGTCGGCGTCTGGAACGGTGCGACGACGGACCAAGCACAGCAAGTGGTGGGGTGTCCGTTGACGCTGACGTTGACGCAGAATGTGGCGTCGGGTTATCCGGGCGATCATGTTGTCTCGGGCGTGGCGGAGATCGATTACTCCTGTATCGACCTGCCCGACTGGGTTGAAGAACCGTTGCCGACGGTCGTTAATGTCGGCGGCATTCTCGAGGACCACGGAAAGCTCACGCTGCTCACGGGCGGCTGCGACACGGCGATCTGTGTCGTGCTGAGCTTGTCCGGTTTCGGTGAGGACGTCGATACTGACGGGTATATGGACGACTACAGCGGTACGTGGGCGTTCACGATCCTGTTGGCAGGCGTGGAGC
The DNA here is from genome assembly GCA_023384315.1 of Candidatus Hydrogenedentota bacterium. Taxonomy (GTDB): domain Bacteria; phylum Hydrogenedentota; class Hydrogenedentia; order Hydrogenedentales; family SLHB01; genus JAHDWY01. The sequence continues at coordinate 5,910 of JAHDWY010000291.1, forward strand.
CGTTCGGTGTGAACGGCAGCTTCGACGTGACCTTTGATTCGTAGTAGTCGCTAGATCATAACACTTCCTCTGTGACGTGGCCGAGGGCTGGGGAGTCCCACCCTCGGCCTTCTCATGGAAAAGTGGCGGAGCATGTCTCGCAGCCACTACTATCCCAACCGGTATTGGCGATGTCAGCACACAGGAGGAACGATGGCAGAAACCCAATTCACGTACTCGCACCCGCGTCCGATCATGGCGGCGGATTCGGTCATCTTCACGTTGCG
>JAHDWY010000292.1 GCA_023384315.1 Candidatus Hydrogenedentota bacterium
GGATTCGACGATGTAGTGGAAGGTGTGCGTATGCACGGCCTCTTCATAGGCTTGCCGCAGGAGATACTGACGCGCCTCCGGATTCGTGATGTGTTTGAAGATGGCCAGCACGATGTTGTTGCCCACGAGGCTCTCGCCCGTGCTGAAGAAGCCGAGGTTGCGCATGATCACCTGGCGTTCCGCGTCGGTCAACGAATCGGACTTCCACAGCTCGATGTCCCGCTGCATGGACACCTCGCTCGGCAGCCAGTTGTTGTTGCAGCCGTTCAGGTAATGCTCCCAGGCCCACTTGTACTTGAGCGGCATCAACTGGTTCACATCGACCTGGCGGCAGTTCAACAACCGCTTGTCTTCCGCGTTGATGCGCTTGGTCAAATCGTAGGGCTTCGGCGGCATCCCCGTCGCGTTACAACATGCTGACATATTTTCGTCTCCTTCCGTCACTAAATCCGAAATTCGAATTTCGAATTTCGAATCCGAAACAAATTCAAAATACTAATACTCAAGAGCAAGCGGATAATCCCACATACGCGTGGCGGCACAAATCCTTGTTTACGTTTCGATACTCGGTCATTCGAATTTGTTTCGGATTTCGTGCTTCGTATTTCGGATTTCCTATTGGCATGCTTCGCAGTCCGGATCCGTGATGCTGCATGCCTTGGGCAGTTCCGGCGCAACGTCGCGCTGGACCTGCACGTTGCTCGAAGCGGACTTGTTCTTCATCCAGCGCGGTTGAATGCCGCGGCGGTTGATGTCCACCGTCGACTTCTCGACCTGGGTGGCGCCGAGGGACCGGAGGTAGTACGTAGTCTTCAGCCCCTTGCGCCACGCGTAGAAATACATCTCGTTCAACATCTTCCCGCTGGGCGTGCCCAAATAGAGGTTCAAGGATTGCCCCATATCGATCCATTTCTGCCGGCGGCTCGCGCATTCGATGAGCCACTTGGGATCGATCTCGAAGGCCGTCAGGTATTTGTGTTTGATGCGATCCGGCACCCGCTCGATCTCGGTGAGGCTTCCGTCGAAGTACTTGAGGTCGTCCACCATTTCCGCGTCCCACAAACCGCAGGCTTTCAGGTCGTTCACCAGAAAGGTGTTCACCCAGGTGAATTCGCCGGACAGGTTCGACTTGGCAAACAAATGCTTGTACGTGGGCTCGATGGACTGCGTCACGCCGGTGATATTCGAGATCGTCGCCGTCGGGGCGATGGCCATGGTATTGCTGTTGCGCATGCCGTGGGCTTTGACCGCCTCGCGTACAACCGTCCAATCCATCGTCGATGATCGGTCGACATCCATGTGGCCGCCCCGCTCGACGTCCAGCAGCGCAATTGTGTCGATCGGCAGTAAACCCCGGCTCCATTTCGAGCCCGGATAACTGGGATAGTGCCCCCGTTCGCGGGCAAGTTCGGTGGAGGCGAGGATGGCGTAGTACGAAATCATCTCCATGCTGCGGTCCGCGAAGCCGACCGCCTCGTCGCTCGCGTAGCTGACATCGAGCTTGAACAGGGCGTCCTGAAAACCCATCACGCCGAGACCGATGGGCCGGTGCCGGAGGTTGGCGTTGCGCGCTTCGGCTGTGGGATAGAAGTTGATGTCGATCACGTTGTCGAGCATCCGCACCGCCGTGCTCACCGTTCCCGCGAGCAGTTCCTCGTCCAGGCCGTCCGGGCCGACGTGGGCCGCGAGGTTGATGGAACCGAGATTGCAGACCGCCGTCTCCTCGGCGGAGGTATTGAGCAGAATCTCGGTGCACAAATTGGAGCAGTGCACGACGCCGGTGTGGTCTTGGGGCGACCGGATGTTGGAGGGGTCCTTGAACGTAATCCAGGGATGGCCCGTCTCGAAAAGCATGGACAACATCTTCCGCCAGAGGACCTGCGCTTCGACCCTCTTATACTGACGCAACTCGCCGCGCTCGGCCATGGCCTCGTACTCGAGATAGCGGGTTTCGAAGGCCTTGCCGTAGAGGTGGTGCAGATCCTCAACCTCGGACGGGTTGAATAGCGTCCACTGGCCTTCCTCGGCGACGCGTTTCATGAACAGATCGGGAATCCAGTTGGCGGTGTGCATGTCGTGCGTGCGACGGCGTTCGTCGCCGGTATTCTTCCGGAGTTCCAGGAAGTCCTCGATGTCGAGGTGCCACGTCTCCAGATAGGCGCACATGGCGCCTTTTCGTTTCCCACCCTGGTTCACGGCGACCGCCGTGTCGTTGGCCACCTTCAAAAAGGGAATCACGCCCTGGCTGGTGCCGTTGGTTCCTTTGATGTAGCCACCGGTAGCGCGCACGTTCGTCCAATCGGTCCCGAGACCGCCCGCCCACTTGGACAACCGTGCGTCGTCGCCGATGACTTTGAAAATGTGTTCGAGGTCGTCGTCGATGGTGGACAGGTAGCAGGAACTCAACTGAGGATGGAGCGTGCCCGCGTTGAAGAGCGTGGGCGTCGACGACGTAAACAGGAACGTGGACAGAATATCGTAGAACTCGATGGCCCGTTCGTTCTTCTGCTCCCCTTCGTTCAGGGCGAGACCCATAGCAACGCGCATCCAGAAATACTGGGGCGTTTCGATCCGCCTGCGCTGATGATGGATGAGGTAGCGGTCGTACAGGGTCTGCAAGCCCATATATGTGAATTTGCGGTCCCGCTTCATGTCGAGCGCATCTGCGAGCCGTTCGAGATCGTAGTCAAGTAAGGCAGGGCTGAGCCGCTCGAGTTCGATGCCCCGGGCGAGGTAGTTTTTGAACTGGCTTCGGTGCACGGCCGAGACGGACCCGACTTCTACCGTGTCCGGCAAGACTTCGCTGTATATCACATTGAGCAGCAGCCGCGCCGCCACGAAACTGTACGCGGGGTCCCGTTCGATGCGCGCCTTCGCCGCGAAGATCATCGCCTTGGCAATCTCGGCCGGGGTAATTCCGTCATAGAGCGTTTGGAGAATTTCGCTCTGCATCTGATCGACGGCGACGAGGTCTTCGTGCTCGGCGCAGGCATCGGAGAGATTCTTGCGGATGCGTTGGGCCGAGAGTTTCTCGCGGGCGCCGTCCGGCAGTTGGACGAACATCTCGGCCAGGGCCGAACCCTGCATGTCCGTGTCGCCACGGAGGGCGCGCGCTTTCTTGCGCTCTTCGCGATAGACGATGTAGCGGCGGGCGACGGCGTAATCGCCGTGCTTCATGAGGTGCCGTTCGACAGCGTCCTGGACGGCTTCCACTTCAATCCGTTCGCCGGCGGCCGCCCGTTGCAGCGATTCCGAAACGACCGCAGTCGTGATTTCGTCGACGCGGGCCTGGGTTACTTCGTCCAGGGATTCCGAATCGGTCAGCGCCAGTTCCGCTCTGAACGCCTTCTCGATGGCCTTTTGAATGCGAACCGAATCAAAGGAGACCGTCCGCCCGTCTCGTTTCGTAATGGTGTGTGATGTCTGCGCCTCGATCACCCTTGGCACCTCCTGCACTCGTCTCGGCGTCCCCTCCGCCTGCCTAAATCCGCCCTCTCAAATAGGTAACGCACGTTGAATTCCGCCTGGGCTATGCCTGTCGCCAAGACATTCCTCTCCGCCCCAGTCAGGAATGTGATTCTTCAAAACGCGGCGCCGAACACCCAAAACGGGATTCAAATGCTTGTACAGCCTGCATTTAAACAAGGAGAGCCCAAGAAATCTCACGGAAACAGCCTTGCGAGAATTCAACCCCTTGCACGCGAACAGCCGGTAGAACCGATGTTTCTGCGGTAAAACCCACAATATACTGTGGTCCGTTTTTTTGTCAATACCAAATTTTGCGTATTAGACCTTTTATGGAAGTTTCGGACATTCAGGTGCAATAATCACAAATTTCGTGCCTTTTACGTCAAGTAATTATCTGTTCGCCCTACCGTGCGGTAGTGACCTGATTGTCTTTGACTTCGTCCCTGTCCTTCGGAAATAATACCTGGCAGGTCAGGAATAGAAGGACGCCATGAATATCTCTTCACGTTGTGAGTACGCATGCCGTGCCGTAGTGGAATTGGCTCGGCACGAAAACAGCGAAGCACCAGTTACGGCGGTCCATATCGCAGAGCGTCGGGGGATTCCTGAGAAGTATCTCGTTCACATACTCCTGCAACTCAAGCGGGCAGGACTGGTCAAGAGCATCCGTGGCGCCCAGGGCGGGTACCTTCTCGCGAAGTCGCCCGACGAGATCTCGTTGCATGATTTGGTTCAGTCGATTGACGGGCCTATTCTGGACCCCCTTCCCGTCGAGGATGAGGGGGGCGCGGATCTGCGGATCGCCTGGCAGGAGGTGGCGCGCGGTATCGAAACCTGCCTGGCCGACATTACCGTGCGGGATATCTTGAACAGGTCCGCCAAGGGGACCATGTATTACATTTAATGAAGGTTATGGACGGGATGGACATTTTGGACGATCGCGAGTAATTACGATTCAGGTAAGCGCCTCACGTGGGGGATTTACTTGTTGCGCAAACAGCTCGTGTCCATACCGTCCATAATGTCCATACCGTCCATACATACACCGAGGAAATTTCCATGCAGCATTCAATCACCCACGACGGAGAACCCAAGGCCAACGAACTTCGCAAGCGGCTATCCGCCGTGTCGGGCATCGGCCAGCGCACGTATACGCCCACGCAGATCGTTGTCGAGAAAGCCAAGGGCTGCAGGCTGTGGACGATCGATGGCCGGGAACTGCTGGATTTCACTTCCGGCGTCCTGGTCGCAAATCTCGGGCATGGGCACGAGGGATTTGAAGGCCAGTATTTGAAGTACGCCGGCTCCTTGCCACGCACGTCGTACAACATGGTGACCGAAATTGAGGTTGCCGCGGGGGAGCGGCTGGTCGCGAGCATGAAGTCAAACTCGCGCGCCGAGAAGGTGCTGTGGGCGGCCAGCGGCTCGGAAGGCATTCAAAAGGCCATGTGGGCCGCGATGCACAAGCATCCGGATCGGCCAATTCTTCTGGCGACGCGCTTCGGGTTCCATGGCAAGAAGGGCCTGGCCGGTGACGTGACGGGGGACACGAGTCCGAATCCGAACGTGCGGTTCATTTCGTTCCCCATGGAGGAAGTGCGGACGCCGGAGTTCTACGAAGCGGAGCTGGACGCCCTGGCGCGCGAATTCCCGGACAAGATCGCCCTGCTGATTACCGAACCCTATCTCGGAGCCAAGGGGTCTTTCCATCCGCCGAAGTGGTATCACCAATTGCTTCAAAAATGGTGTAACCGCCATGACGTCGCCTTTATCTTCGATGAAGTCCAATCCTGCCATGGCCGGACGGGCAACCTCTACGCGCACGAGAGTTACGAGGTGGAGCCGGACTTGGTGGTACTGGGAAAAGGATTGGCCAACGGCGAACCCGCGGCGGCGGTCGTCGGCCGGGCGGACATGATTGATTCGCTGAACTACGGGGAAGCATCGGACACCTTCAGCGGCAACCCGCGGGCTTGCGCGGCCGTCTGTGCGACCCTGGACATCTTCGAGCGGGAGCGGATCGTCGAGCATTGCCGGAAGGTGGCGCCGGTGCTGCGCCAAGGCTTGGAAGCGCTGAAGGATGAGTTTGACTTCATTACCGCCGTCCGCGGCGAGGGCCTCGTCTTCGGGGTGGAGATGGAAGATCCGGAAGCGGCGAACCGCTGTGTGCTCGAAGCCTACCGAGGCACGGGTTCCAAGGGCGTCCATTTCCTGGGACCTTTGGCACAGAAGGTTCTGCGCGTGAGTCCGCCGCTGATTATATCGGAATCCGAGATTGAGCAGGGGCTGGAGACTCTGCGCAGCGCGTGGTCTCGAGTTGGAAGTATCCGCTAGTCAGCAGTCCCACGGAAGGGTTTAGAAGAAGTCCCAAATGGCCTGACCCTGTTTTTCCTTGTCGTCGGCAGGTTCGTCTGAATTCTCCTCCGAAGCAGCCGGAGTAACCGCCGGAGCGGGTTCGGGTTCGACTTCCTGCTCGACGGGTGTCGATTCGTCTTCCGGCTCTTCGACCGCGTCGGCGTCGCGGTCCAGGGCGACCCTGTCCGGAGCGTCGCTCTCCTCTGCACGCGACTCGACCGGGTCTGCTTCGAAGGCTACTTCGGCGCCCTGTGGCGTCGCTGGTTTGCTCCTGGACTTGGCCGCTACGCGCACGCGCGTGTTGGCAGCGGGTTGCAGTTCCTCTTCC
>JAHDWY010000293.1 GCA_023384315.1 Candidatus Hydrogenedentota bacterium
GGCGAGTCCGACACCGTATCCCACCACTTCTGGTTGTTCCACGATCCCGAATCGCCGCGGCACCGGCCGCGACATGAGACGGCCATCCGTCAAATCTACGAACGGCTCGACGAAACGGTCGGGAAGCTCATCGATGCTGCGGGCGACGACGTGACGGTGGGCATCTGTTCCGACCACGGTTTCGGCGGCGCGGGCACCGGCGTGGTGCATCTTAACAACTGGCTCGCCGGAAACGGCTATCTCCAGTTCACCCCGGCGCGGGAGAGTCTATTGAAACAACTCGCCCTGCGTTATGTGCCCCAGCGATTGCGCGGGACCTTATTCCGCGCGTTGAAAGGTCTCGCCACTCGCGCGGAAAGCCAGTCGCGGTTCGCGGGGATCGACTGGACGCACACGACGGCGTTCTCGGAAGAACTGAATTACTTTCCATCGATACGCATTAACCTCAGGGACCGTGAAGCGGAAGGGCAAGTGGCGCGGGAGGATTACGACACATTCTGTGACGAGCTGTGCGCGCGACTCGAAGCCTGGGAGCCGATTCGCAAGGCCTGGCGGCGCGAGGAACTCTACGAGGGCCCCTGCGTCGAACGCGCTCCCGACATCATCGTCGAACTGGCCTTGGAAGATGGCTACTCCCATTCCTGCCTGCGAAGCCGGGGGGGACCTGCCTTTCGCCGGATTGGCCCCGACGAATACCTCGGCGGAAAGGAGCGCGGCATGACCGGCAACCACCGACCCACGGGAGTGTTGTTCCTCTCGAAGCGGACAGTCTGCGGCGCGGCGCGGCTGGAAGACATCGCGCCGACCGTCCTCGCCGAACTGGGCATGTCCGCGCCGCCTATGGACGGGACCAGCCTGCTCGATCCGCTAGTCGAAGGCGCGGCCTGGGACGAGCGGAGCGCCTCGCATGCCTACACGCCCGAGGAGGCGGCCGTTGTTGAACGGCGGTTGCGCGACTTGGGATACTTCGAGTGATGCGAGTCGCAATTGTCAGCGCCTGTCCTTTTCCCGTGCCCCAGGGGTCGCAGGTGTTTTTGAAAGACACGGCCCAGGCCCTTCGGGATGACGGGCATGAGGTGCACCTCGTCGTCTACGGGTACGGCGACGGCACCGGATTCGAAGGCTTGCGCGTGCATCGCTCCTGGCGGCTGCCGGGGGCGCGGCGGACGAAGGCCGGGCCATCATGGACGAAGCCGCTGTATGACCTCGCGCTCGTGGGCACCTTGCGGCGCGTGGTGCGCGAACACCGGATCGACGTCATCCAGGCGCACAACTACGAGGGGCTGCTCGTGGCATTGGCCGCACGCGTGCGGCCGGTCGTGTATCAGGCGCACAACGCGATGGCTGACGAATTGCCGCATTACGCAGGCTTCGCATGGGCAGGCCGGCATCTCGGCGCGTGGCTGGACCGGACCTTTCCGCGCCGCGCCTCGCAAATCGTCGCGCCTCACGCCGGACTCGCCGAGTATCTCATCGCCAACGGCAGCGCCCCAGGCAAGGTTTCCGTGGTGGCGCCGCCGGCCATGACCGAGTGGTTCGATCCGGAACCGCCGGGCGCAGCCCTGCCCCCCATGGTGTACACGGGGAACCTGGATGCCTATCAGAACGTGGCGTTTCTGGAGCATGTGCTTGCCCGGGTGCGACGGGACGCACCCGAGACGCGCTTGATCCTCGCAACGCGGGACCGCGCGCCCTTCGGTGGCGCAGAGGTGTTGCCAGCTACCGATTTTGAAAGTCTTCGCACGTTGCTCGCGCGGGACGCGGTCGTGGTCTGTCCGCGGGTTTCGTGGTCCGGGTATCCCATCAAGTTGCTTAACGCCATGGCCGCGGGAAAGGCCATCGTTGCATGCCGGAGCGCTTCACATCCGTTGGAGCATGAACGAACCGGGCTGATCGTGGACGACAACGACGAAGGGGGCTTTGCGGAAGCGGTGCTTCGCCTGATGTGCGATTCCGATGAACGCAGGCGGCTCGGCGATGCGGCACGCGAAGCAGTGCGCCTGCATCACAGCCCCGCGAACTTTGCGGACGCGCTGGAGCGGATCTTCGATCGCGCGGTGCAGTATCACGCCGTGGCGCGGCCTGCGGCGAGCGCGCGGGTACACACCGCAGACGCGGGGTGATAGGACGTATCGGACCGATAGGACGTATATGACGTTAGCGTGTTCGGGATGGGCCGAGAAATTCCAGAGCTCTAATTGCAGGTTGACTTGGCAATGGACGTGACGTTGTACGACATCGAACGGAATGGTTCGTTAGCCCAAGCCGATACGCCGGTCGACGGTGTCGCGGCGGACACGGCTTCGTCCTATCCCGCCTACTACGAAGCCATTGGTTTCGAGAAACCCTGGATAGGATATCTCGCCCGGCACGATAGCGCGTGGGTAGGTGCTTGCGGTTTCAAAGGCGCGCCCAAGGCGGGGCGCGTGGAGATTGCCTACTACACCTTTCCCGAATTCGAGGCTCAAGGCGTTGCAACGGCCATGGCGCGCGCCCTCGTTTTCGTAGCACAAAACGCCGACCCGTCCCCGATCGTGACGGCGCGGACGCTCCCAAAGGAAGGCGCGTCCACTGCGATCCTGCGTAAGCTGGGTTTCACGAAAACCGGAACCGTGCCGGATCCCGACGATGGCAACGTCTGGGAATGGGTGCTGGTAGAGTCATGAGCACCATCCGTCCTGCCACCCACGATGACCGCGACGAATGGTTGCGCATGCGGAAGGCGCTGTGGCCGGACTGTCCTGACACGGACCACGCGGTCGAGATGGCGGAGTGCTTGAAGCGAAAGCATTTTACTGCCTTCGTCGTCGAGCGTGACGGCGGCGGCCTTGGCGGGTTCGTCGAGGTCGCGGAGCGTCCAATCACGGAAGACAACGAGCCGGGTCCAATTGCTCACGTGGAGGGCTGGTACGTCGATCCCGATTTGCGCCGCTGCGGGTGGGGCCGAAAATTGATTCAGGCTGCTGAAGACTGGGCGCGCGCACAAGGCTATTCGGAGATCCGAAGCGACACGGAGATCGAGAATGCGGTCAGCCAGCAGGCCCATCGCGCGTTGGGATTTGAAGAGACCAACCGCGCCGTGTTCTATCGGAAGAGATTGAGTTAACCTCGCCGCGGGCCACCTCGCCGGAGTATACTGAAGGCATGCGATATCCCGAGCCAATCAATACCGTCTCTCTGTTCCCCAAAATCGACGCGGCCCTCATTGCGTTGCTGAAATCTCTGGACGCGGCTGACTGGGACAAGCGCACGGCGTCTTCCTACTGGACCGTGAAAGACGTGGCGGCCCATCTGTTGGATGGCGCCTTGCGGCGTCTCTCCATGCATCGCGACGGCTACGTGCCGCCGGATGCGCCGAAGGGGTTTTCGGACCACGACGATTTGGTGCAGTACCTCAACGCCATCAACAACGACTGGGTGCGCGTGGCGCGACGCTTGAGTCCCCGGATTCTGATCGAGGATCTGGAGCGGGCGAACGGCGAGTTGCACGCCTTCTTCGAAACGCTGAACCCCAAGGACAAGGCGTTTTTCCCGGTGGCGTGGGCCGGGGAAACGATGTCGGAGAACTGGTTCGACATCGCCCGCGACTACACAGAGCATTGGCATCACCAGCAACAGATCCGCGAGGCCGTCGGTGCGCCGCTCCAACTCGAACCGGAGTTGTATTACCCCGTCCTCGATACGTTCATGCGCGGGCTACCCCACGGCTACCGAATGGTCCCCGCACGCAGCAAGGAGACCATCGCCATCCACGTCACCGGCGAAACCGCCGGCACGTGGTACCTGGCCGACGACGATAGCGGTTGGGAACTGTTTGCCGAAGCGGATTATCCCCCCTCGACGACCGTCCGAATTCCTCACGATATCGCATGGAAGGTGTTCACCAACCGCCCTGACAAAACGCAACTCAAGGATCAGATCGAGGTGGATGGTTCTCCCGACAAAGGCCTCCACATCCTGACCATGGTCGCTTTCATGGTGTAGGTCGGGAGTGATTCCCGACGAGAAAGTTTTCAACTAACCTCGCGGTTCTCGTATTATCCCGCGTTTGAACTGAATCTTTGACGGTCCGATCTTCTCCTTGCCGATCAAGCCGTCATGCCGAAACCGAAACTATCTCTTGCACGGAACGCACGAGAATCCCCTGGACGAGAATCATTCCCCTCCTACGCTTGAACGCGCCGCTCGGCCATGGGAAGATGAGGACGCACCGGCTATGGAGTTGTAGTTCGTTCAGGAGGAAGCATGGTTACGGCAATAACGCGGTTTAAGCTGCCGGAGAATGTCAACATCGAAGAGGTAAAGCGGTCGTTTCTTGAGGTGGCGCCCAAGTTTCGCGGCGTGGAAGGCCTCATCCGCAAACAGTTCATCGTAAGCGGAAACGGCAGCGAAGGAGGTGGCATCTATTTGTGGCATGACCGTGCCAGCGCCGAACGATTCCTGAACGAAGTTGTCGTGCGCATGATCGAGGAGGCCTACCACGTGACGCCCACGGTGGAGTTTTTCGACACGGCTGTGGTCGTGGATAACGAAACCGGCGAAATCCTCACGTGACGTGACTGGCGAGGCATACCTGACGGATACTGAACATGCTCGCCGATGCACTATGGGAATTGCGCGCAAAGTAGGTTGGGAATGGTTCCCGACCGGTCCCGTTTTCGACCAACCCCGGATGGTCCCATACTTTGCTTTTATTGTAAGCCGGAGACACTCGCCGGAATCTCTGTGCAAACTCGAGGGCGCTGTGTCGCAGGAAGCGCACGAGAACTTCCTGGTCGGGAATCATTCCCGACCTACGTTGTGCTCCTAAGGATTTGCGTGGCGGGCTGAAACTTCTTACTTTCCGGAATTGTCCGTGTGATTAGCGAACCTTCGGTGTGGTAGAGGCGATAGGCTTCGGCACCGCGGCGCGTTGAGATGACGCGGTACTGGTCGCCCACGAAGGCGATGGCGCAATCGTTGTCGATGGCGATACCGATGCCTTTCCGGTCCCACATCATCGCCTGGAAATGGGCCATGCGACCTTCGGCGAGGACGTGGGGACAACCGGTCGCGGGGATGAGTCCCAGTCCGCGCACGCGGATGTAATTCCATTCTTCGGGGTGATAGAACGACATGGAGTCGCTGTGCCCGTAGTCGAACCAGCACAACGCCCCCGCGCTCGACCCTGCGAGTACCGTGCCGTTACGATGCGCAGTCTTCATCAAACGGTCCACGCCGAGCCGCCTCCAGCGCCGCATCAGCTTCAGGGTATTGCCGCCGCTGACCCAGATGAGATCCGCGGCTTCAATCGCGTTGCGTAACGCGCGTTTGGAAGGCGTTGCGCCAAGCAGGTAGAGGACATGGGTATCGCAGCCGAGCGCCTTGCCGTAGGTCTGCCGGAACTTTTCGTAGACCTCCGGGTTGTCGTAGGTTGCGGTCGGGATCAGCAGGGCGCGGGGCTTCCGCTTCCCCGTCAGTTCGCGGATGTACTTATGAATTGGCCGGCAATGGGGTGCGTCGAGCGGCACCCCGCCGCAGGCGACGATGCGTGTGTTCGTGTGCAACATGGCGGAAAGCCTCTCACGTCACGCAACGCGCGCGCAAGTTGCTTCGCGCATGAATGGTGACCCGGCAAGTGGTACACTGCTAATCAGCGTATTTGCAGTAACAGGGGGTCGCCGTGCTCGTTCAAACCATCTACGCGCTGGCCATCGTACTTACCGCCATGCCAACTCAGGTAACCATTGAGTCCTTCGAGGATCCCCCCCTGCCGATCAACCTGAAGATGAACAACACGGTCGCAACGCTCATCGACCATGACGGAGGCCGGGCCTTGCAGGTCTACTTCCAGGTTGTCGATTGGCCGAACGTGTATTTCAGCGCGCCGGACGGCACGTGGGACTGGAGCCGCGCGCGCGGGCTTGCGGTCGATGTCTTCAATCCCGGGCACGAGGCCGCAAACGTGGCCATGCGCATCGACAACCCCGGGACCGACGGTAGCGACAAGAGCGTTACCGGGCAGGCGACGGCTCTGCCGGGCGAGTGGACCGAACTGCGGACGGTATTCGGACCCGCGAGCATTGGGCCGTTCTGGGGAATGCGCGGGATTGCGGTTGCAGGGCCGGTTGGGCCTGGGAAAAGCATCGACCCCGCGGC
>JAHDWY010000294.1 GCA_023384315.1 Candidatus Hydrogenedentota bacterium
CCATAGTTTATCCTCCGCAATCCTTCTGAAACTCGCGGCGATACCGCGCGTGGTGGGCGCCCATTTGAGCGACGATTTCCGGTACGTGTTCCGAGGGCGCGGTCCGAACTGCTTCCTCACGAACATCATGAACCGGGACCTGAACGAACTGAACCTCTGCGACATGTTCCGGTACTTCGTCGACGATCCGCCACCGACGCCTGGACTCGTCTTGTCCGTGACTGATACCGATCGCGAAGCCGCGCGCCGTCTGCTCGCGGAAGAAGGCATTACACAATCGGACTTCCTGGTCTGCTTTCAGCTTGGCGCTTCGGACAAGGACAAACGTTGGCCGGAAGCGCAGTTCGCGGCCCTGGCCCAATCGTTGCAGGAGTCGCGTAATGCGAAGGTCGTGCTGCTTGGCGTCGCGGCGGAGGGGTACCTTGGCGAGTCATTTGAAAAGCACGCGCCGGGGCTGGCGACGCAACTATTCGGCAAGACCAACATTCCGCAACTGGCGGCGGTACTGGAACGCGCGGCGGTGTTGGTGACGAACGATACCGGCACCATGCACATCGCCGCCGCGGTAGGTTGTCCCATCGTGCTGACCTCCGTGGGCTATGTCCACTTCCGCGAAACGGGACCCTATGGCAAGGGGCACTACGCGGTGGAACGGCGGCGTTCGCACCTGGGCCGGTCCGACATTCGGCATGACGATTCCGACGCGGGCGGCATGACGGCCGCGCAAGTACTGCGTGTCGTTGAGTTGGCGCTTCCGCCGCGGGATTCCGAGCAGGCGAGTACGATTCCAGACGACTCGGAGCTTGCGAACGTGGACATCTACCGATCGGCCTTCGCGCCGGATGGTTGCCTGCACTGGTACCCCGTCATTCCGCGGACCATGGCGGTGCAGGATTTGATTCGGCTGGCGTACCGGACAATGTGGGTCGAGTATCTCTCCGGCAACGCGGATAAGCGCGCAGAGGACGCGTTTCTCAGAGACGTGCTCGCGTGTTACACCAGCGGTCATTCCCACGAGTTCGCAACGGCCACACGTGAAGCGGTGAAGTCGCTGGAACGGTTAGCAGAACTGAGCCAGCAGGGCGCACGGGTCACGGAGAAACTGCTGGACATTTTGAGTAAAGGCAAGAGCATGAAACTCGCGCAACAGGTCGTGGCCGACTTGATGCGCCTCGACGAGGATATCCGGCTCTTCGGCGAAGTGAATCCAGCGTGCAAGCCGCTCGTGGCGATCGCACGATTCGAACGGGACAACCTGGAAGGCGCGGACCCCATCGTCCTCGCGAAGACTACGCTGAAGATTTACCGTGGAATGTTCGCGCGCGCGCGGTTGACCGGCCGGAAGCTGGCACGAATTCTCGAACTGCTGCCTACTTCGTAACGGCCGCGGGCGCCTCGTCCATGCGCGACAGGGCCGCGCCGATGTCTTCGATCAACGCCGTCGCCAGTTCGCCGCGCTTCTTCATCCACGCGCCGGTGTTGTGCATGGCCGTGTCCAGGGGCATCAGGCGAACGTCGGGTTGCCCTTCATACATTTTGGCGATGCGCGTGTCAGGGCGGCATCGCGCACCGTAGAAGATGGTGGCCGATGGCCGCTTTTCAGCTTCGAGGTACACTTCCGGCAACCGCCAGACGCCCTCCGCACCGACGACGCGTCGTACGGCCATGTCCACGAAATTAGTGGCGAAGGTGATAAAGGCGACTTCGTAAAACTCTTCCCAACTGCGGAACAACAGCGGCAGATCGAAATAGGCCTTCAACTGCATCCTGGGTTCGAGGTAGGCATAGAAGGGACATGGCGGACTCATGGCGATCACGTGATCCATGCCGCAGCGCGTGCCGTAATAAATGGCCGCGCATCCGCCGACGGAATCGCCGAGGGCGATGTACCGCTTGGAACCCAACTGATCCATCACGCGCCGCACTTCGCCTTCGTAGAAGTCGAGCCCGCCGGGACCGCCTTCAGGCCGAAGGTGATAGGCGAGCCGGTGGATGTCGCGCATGAACACAAGATTAAAATCGTCGCCGTGGGTGGTCAGGAGTTTCCGAAACTCAAACGTTGGCTGACCCGCGAAGAGCAACGCGCCGCCCGCGAAGGAGAAGATGGTCGTTTCGGCGCCGCGATCCTCGATGAGGACGTGCTCCGGCAACTCCTTCGTCTCGCTCTGTTCGGTGAACATGCCGGACTGAAGTTCGTACTCCACCGCGTCGACCACTTCCTTGGGTACGAAGCGGCGGATGATGAAACGGGCAATTTTCTCTTTCAGGGCAAATTTCTTGGCTGTATCGGACATTTTCGTTCCTAAAGCTCGCGGCGTGGACGCATTGCCGCCATGATTCCATATCAGTTACTACACGGCGCCGTCGCGGCCATTACACTTTCATCCAGCGTTTCGCCTTCATTTCAAAGCGCGGCAGGCTGCCCTGGGCGACGAGGGTCACCGGGATGCGCATGGCGAATACATCGCGCAGTTCATGTTCGAGATGATCGACCATGGCCTTGCTGTCGGCGCAATCCGCGGCCGGTTCCACTTCAATTTCCAACTCCGCCATGGCGCGGCTTTGGCGAATCAGGACACGATAGTCGCCCAACCCCGCGCAGCGGCGCATGACTTCCTCGATAGCCGTGGGGAAGATGTTCACGCCGCGCACGACAACCATGTCGTCCGTCCGCGCGAGAATGCCGCCGGGCAACGCAAGTTCGTGGCTCCCGCAGACACACGGCGAGTCGGGACTCAGCACGACGAGGTCGCCCGTCCGGTACCGCAACAGCGGCATGGCCGCGCGGCCCAAGGTGGTCAACACGAGTTCACCGGTGCCGTAAGGCTCCACGGGCTGACCGCTTTCGGGATCGACCACTTCGGCGTAGTAGCTTTCCTCGATGATGTGGAGCGTGCCCGATTGCTTGGGGCATTCGTAACTCACCGGGCCCACTTCGGTCATGCCGTGATGATCAAAGACGCTCGCGCCGGGCCAGGCGCTCTCGATGCGAGAACGGGTGCCAGGAATGCTCCCGCCGGGCTCGCCAGCGACGATGATGCGCCGCACCTTCGAACCGGACAGATCAATGCCTTCCTCCGCCGCGACTTCCGCGAGGCGAATCGCGTAGGTCGGTGTGCAGCAGAGCACCGTCACCTCGTTTTCGAGGATGGCGGTGAGCCGGGCCGGACTGCTCAGTCCGCCGCCGGGGATGCAGAGGCACCCCATCGTGGTTGCCGATTCGTACGCAGTCCAGAATCCCAGGAAGGGTCCAAAGGAAAAAGCGAAGTAGATCCGGTCGGCGTTGGTCACACCGGCCGCTTCAAAGACCCGCCGCCAGTTGCCGAGCATCCAGCCCCAGCTCTCGGGCGTGTCGAGCCACCGCATGGGCTTGCCGGTCGTGGCGCTGGTCTGGCTGAAGCGCACGTATCGTTCCAGCGGATAGGTCAAGTTCGTGCCAAAGGGCGGATTCTGCCGCTGGTCCTCGACCAGTTGCTGCTTGACACTGAACGGGATCTTGGCCGAGAACTCGGACAGACTGGAGATGTTCCCGGTGAGGCCGCTGTCGCGGAGAATCTTCCCGTAATATGGATTGCCCCGAAGCAATTCGCCGATGAGCGCGCGCAACTGGTCGAGTTGACGTGTTTCAAGGGCGGATCGGTCAGGAAAGGTAAGTGTTTCCATCAAACCACTTTCATCTCTTTTTTGAAATAGGGCAGGAACGAACCCGCGAGGCGAGGTACCGATTGCATTCACGGAACCCCGGAACCCACCCCATGTGCACCCACGCAAGTCTATGAATGGCCGTACCCTGTGTCAAGAGTGGCCCATTTTCGAGAAGCGATCGATGCAACGCCTGGCCGTCCGATTTGTAGAGTTATGGCAAAGGAAAAACCGTTGCGCCACAGGGCGAGGTCGGGTAGAATATCGATTAAGGGCTTGCGGCTCAGGGGCATACCCGCAGGTATGAGCCGCTGTTGTGGGATTTGGCAGGTGTGGGCCCAGGCAAGCGAGGTTATGCTTCGGCCTGGAAACCGTGCAGTGCGAAAATAAGTCAATTGGATTGTGGGTCCGCACGCACGACGGGTTACGGAAGGACTGGCTGCAAGTGTCTGTACCGTTAGAAAAATACCACGGCGAACCCCTCGCGGAGTTGTTCACCAAGCAGGGTTGGCCCGTGCCCGAGTTCGCCTCCGTTGAACCGGCCGACATCCCCGGCGACGTGGGACCCTTCTTCGACCACGACCTCAGCATGACCTCCCGGCTTCAAACCCTGTTTGGCAAACCCATAAACATCCAGGTCGTGGCCGTCCACCATACCGAAACCATGTATCGGCGTCTGGTGCTGCTGCACGCCATCGATGACCCAACTCCCTTACTCCTCGGCGCCATCGATGTTCAGCTCGATCGGTTTGAAAGCCCGGTCCGGCTGGCGATCGAGCAGGCCGCGCAGCCTTTCGGGAAGATTCTGAAGGATATGACCGTCGTCCACGGGTACCAGCCTTACGCCTTCTTCTCGTTTCGTCCGGGGAACCAAATCACTTCGCTGTTGGCGACGGATTCGGGGAGTTTACTCTACGGCCGGCGCAAGGTGGTCCTCGGTGAACACGATCGCATGCTCGCCTTGGTCACGGAGATTCCCGCGCGGTATCGTTTGGGACCACGTCCCGCCGCGGTATGAGGGATTGGCGTCGTAATTTCTGTCGAGTCCCGTGAGTAACACCGATTCGAGATCCCTGACCGCCCTCGTCGCCCGCGTGTTTCGCGTTTGGCTGAGCCACCCGCAACTCCCGTGGATCCTCACCGCGCTGGCGATGCTCCTGGCCTTGCCGAGCCTGTGGGTCGGCTGGCAGTTGGACGACCACTGGCACCGGATGATGATTCGCGGTTGGCCGGGGTACCCCGGGCTCTATCAGACGTTCTGGGATCAGTTCACCTTCGGCGACGGCAACCCGGAGCGCACGCAGCGCTTTCTCGACTACGGGTTCTTCCCCTGGTGGCATGAATTGGAGTCGTGCACGTTGCCGTGGCGTCCCATTGGGACCTTGACGCATTGGTTCGACTATCTCGTCTGGCCGCAATCGCCGTTTCTGATGCACATCCACTCTCTGCTCTGGTTCGGCGCGATGGTCGCTGCCGCGGCAATTCTGTATCGTCGGTTGATGACACCCGCCTGGGTAGCGGGCGCGGCGGCGCTGATGTTCGCCTTCGACGATGCCCACGGCTGGGCGGTTGGCTGGCTTGCAAACCGGAACGCGATAAATTCGGCCTTCTTCGGCATCCTGACGTTGATCGCGCATGACCAGTGGCGCAGAAGTAAATCGTCATTGGGCGCGTTCCTCGCGCCGATCTGGTTCGTGCTTGCCATGCTATCCGCCGAAGCGTCACTCGCGGTATGTGCGTATCTCTTCGCCTATGCAGTCTTTCTGGAACCCACGTTTGGCCAACGCGAGAGCAACACCAAGCCCCTGATCAGCCGCGTCGTCGCGCTTGCAGCTCTTGCGCCGTATGTCGCCGTCGCGGTGCTTTGGCAGGTGCTCTACAAGACGCTCGGGTTCGGCGCGTGGGGTCTGGGGCTGTACATCGATCCCGGGCGCGACCCGTTGCGGTTTCTCGGGGCGGTCGTTGAACGCGGACCGTACCTGCTCTTGGGTCAGTGGGCATTTCCGCCTTCCGACATCTACGTGTGGCTGTTGGAATCCGGACAGCGCGGAATGTGGTTCGCGGCGGTGCTGTCGCTCGCGGTGCTTACAATCGTCATGGTTCCGCGTCTTTGGCGTAGCGCATCGGGGCGCTTCTGGTTCGTAGGGATGATTGGCGCCTTGATACCCGTGTGTTCGACCCTGCCACAAGACCGGCTCTTGTTCTTCATCGGGCTGGGCGCGTTCCCCCTCATTGCCGAGTTCTTCGCGAGCGTCTTCGATTCCGCCCGCAAGAGCCGGAAGATCACCGTCGCTATTGCCGTGTTGCTCGTCGTCATTCACGGACCCATGGCGGCAATTGCGTTGCCGGTTCGTGCGTACAGTCCAACCATCATGCAACAGGTAGTCGACTGCATCCGGACCGCGCCGCTGGGTGACGAAGTCGCAGATCAGACGGTGGTGATCGTGAACGCCCCCTCCCACTTCTACGCCATGTATCTTCCGG
>JAHDWY010000295.1:0-4764 GCA_023384315.1 Candidatus Hydrogenedentota bacterium
CTTCGGTTACGATCCCAAGACCACGTATACGGGACGGGCACCGCTGGAAGCGGCTCGCCAAGGGATTCGGCTGGGTCCGCACGACGTGGCCTTTCGATGCAATCTCGTGACACTTCAAGACGGAGTCATGAAAAGTTTTACGGCTGGACATATCTCTTCCGAAGAAGGGGCCGAACTGATCGCGGCATTGAGCGCCGCCTATGTTAACGCTCCTGTCCAATTCAGTCCGGGTGTTGGCTACCGTCATTTGGCAATCGTGCAGGCCGGTGAGATTTGCCTGGATGATCTGTCAGACGTCGTCTGCACGCCTCCTCATAACATCTCAGATCGGCAGTTCGCGCCCCATTTGCCGGACGGTACCGCTGGTCCTTTTTTGTGGACGTTGATGGAGCAGTCGCACAGCGTTCTCGCCGATCACCCCGTCAACAAGGCCCGCATTTCGGCCGGTAAACCGCCCGCGACGAGCATCTGGCTTTGGGGCCAAGGCCGGTCGCCTCAGATGGAGCCGTTCCACGAGCGCTTCGGCGTTCGCGGCGCTGTTGTATCTGCTGTTGACCTAGTTAACGGCATAGGCATATGCGCGGGTATGGAGGCGCTGGACGTGCCGGGCGCTACCGGCTATCTTGACACCAACTACGCCGGCAAAGTCGAGGCTGCACTCGGCGCATTGGAGCGGGTGGACTTCGCCTATCTCCACGTGGAGGCGCCGGACGAAACGGCCCACGAAGGCCGTCTCGACCTGAAGATTCAGGCCATCGAAGATTTCGATCGGAAAGTCGTGGCGCCTTGCCTCGCCTACGCGCAAAAGCGAGGCGACGTGCGAATCCTCGTGGCCCCCGATCACATCACGGCCCTGTCTACGAAAACCCATGCAGGTGGTTCCGTGCCCTTCGCGCTTTGCGGCCCCGGAATCGTGCCCGACGCGGCGGTCGCCTACAGTGAAACCGACGCGCGCGCGTCCGGCTTGCTCTTCCCCCGAGGTCACGAGCTGGTCCCCTTTATGATACAATCGGCCCGAGTGGAAGCGGGTGCCATTCCCAAATAAAGCGAACGTTGCCGGGCGCCAGGAAAATTGAAAAACAGGGACAGGGAAAAATGGGGACAGTCACCATTTTCGTTCTCCGTCTCTGAATAAATGGACAAGCGCCGAGTAGGAAAAAGGTGACTGTCCCTATTTTTCTGCAAGCGCCGCTACCGTCCGGGACCTCTCCCCCGGCTGCCGGATGTGCATATACCCGCTGAAGAAAAACGGCAAGACAGGAGAATTGCACCCGTGTCGACAAGAATAGAAATCTATGACACAACGCTCCGCGACGGCGCCCAGGGCCGTCTCGTGAAGTTTTCCGCCGAGGATCAGATCCGCGTCGTGAAGGCGCTGGACGACTTTGGCATTTCCTTCATTGAAGGCGGTCAGCCGGCTTCAAACCCCAAAGCGGCTGAACTCTTCGCACGGACCCGCGACATGGATTTGAAGAACGCGAAGATGGCGGCCTTTGGCAGCACTCGCCATCCCAAGTCTGCCGTTGAGGACGACGCGAACCTCAAGGCCCTGCTCGATGCGGGCACGGAGGTGGTGACCATTTTCGCCAAGTCCTCTCCCACCCATGCGAAACACATCCTGCGTGTGGCGCTCGAAGAGAACGTAATCCTCACCGCCGAATCGGTGGCCTATCTCAAGAGCCAGGGAAAACGTGTGATCCTCGACGCGGAGCACTTTTTCGATGGCTTCTGCGAAGACAACGAGTACGCCTTGTCCGTTCTTGAAGCGGCCTATCGTGCCGGCGCCGAGACGCTCGTGCTGTGCGATACCAACGGGGGCCGTCTACCCTCGGAAATCGCGCGCATCACGCGGACAGTCCGCGAGCGCCTCCCCGAGGCCCCCATCGGCATTCACACCCACAACGATGGCGGGTGCGCCGTTGCGAACACCCTGGCTGCGGTCGAAGAAGGCGCGGTCCACGTGCAAGGCACGATCAATGGCTACGGTGAGCGCACGGGCAACGCCAACCTGTGCACGATCATTCCCGCGCTGCAATTGAAATTGGCGCTCCCGGTCGTTTTGCCCACCCAACTTGAAGGGCTGACGACGCTGTCCCACCTGGTGGCGGAGCTGGCGAACATGATTCCCCGGGATTCCGATCCCTACGTGGGCCGCGACTCCTTCACCCACAAGGGGGGCATGCACGCGGACGCGGTAAAGAAACTTAAGACGAGCTACGAGCACATACCGCCCGAATTGGTAGGCAACCGCACGCACATCTCCGTCAGCGAAGTATCCGGCCGCTCCAGTCTCCTCCAGAAGGCGGCCGACTTTGGCATAGAGCTCGATCGCGATGCGCCCGAAACCAAGGCTGTGCTCGAACGGGTAAAGGAACTCGAGAACCAGGGGTATGAATTTGAAGGAGCGGATGCATCGCTGGAACTACTCATCCTCCGCGCGAAAGGCCAGCACCGATCGTTCTTCAAGCTCCATGGGCTCCGCGTGGCGGTGGAGCGCCGTAACGGCGAAACTGACGGGGTATCGGAGGCAACCGTAAATATCGAATTGCCCGGCGGCGAAATGATGCATACGGTAGGCGAAGGGGCCGGTCCCGTTGACGCCCTCAACAACGCCCTGCGAAAGGCCCTGGAAGGGACTTACCCCGAACTGCGCGAAGTTCATCTTGAGGACTACAAGGTCCGCATCCTCGATGCGCGGGCCGCCACCAAGGCGAAGACCCGTGTCCTCATCGAGTCCTCCGACGGCCAGGCGGAATGGGATACGGTCGGAGTTTCGGAGAATATCATCATCGCGTCCTACCAGGCGCTGGTCGACAGCATCGAGTACAAGTTGCATCGATCGCGCGGCCACGAAGGGTAATCCACCCAACGCATCGGGTGCCACCCCGCAAACGCGAAATAGAAAGAGGGCGGGCCCGCTACAAGAACGGCCCCGCCCTTAACCAACTACCAGGCTCACTTGCGCGAGCCGACAGTTCCAATCGATTACTGTGCCGGGAACAACGCGAAGGCGTAGGAACTACCCGTCGACGAGAAGATTGCGACACGACCGCTCGGATCCACCGAGTCGCTGTAGAGAATCGTGGCCGAAGCCGCGAAGTTACCTGTCGTGTTCGGAATCGCACCGCCAGCACCTTCGTTCGGGTCCGTGGTACTCACCGGACGCCAACCCCGTGCAGCGTTTCCACCAATCGTAAACGTATTTTCGGTCGGCGTAATGTCCACACCGGTCAAACGATAGTACAGAATGGTGTACGTCTGCGTCACGCTCGTGTTGTTCTTCAACGTGATAAACGTCGCGCTGTCGCTAGGCGGGAAAAGGTTCGCATCGGTATCGCCACCGCCGTCATTAAATGACGGCACGGAGATCGTTCCCGCGAACGCCGTAACCGCACCCAACACAAGAATCGAGAACACAAATGTTGCTTTTTTCATTCTTTCACCTCCTTCCCTCAGAAAACTGCATACCAGACCTTTAGGGCAAATCCCATGATGGGTATTGCAGGCGATTAAGAAAAGTCTAACCCCGTATTGTTCGCGCGGTGTTCGCTTCCGCAAAAGAAGTTCGCGCACCGAATCCGCTGCTACGGACCATTGTCCCGCGCATCGGCCCCGAACCCGGCGAGGCCATTAATAAGCACTATAGCACTCGTCGACTAGGCTGTCAACAGGCTTCAGGCCCGAGCGACCCCTAAAGTTCCAGGACCCCGGGGAAGACTCACTCCGTCGCCGATTCAACTTACCGTGTCCCGTACAATATGGAGAGCATGGACCGTGCCAACAGCGCAAAATCACGTAACCTTCTGAAAATTAACACCTTATTCTTTGTAAAGAATCTATCAACATCGCGGTATCTCGACATTTTTTTGTCGTAGCCGACGGGCTTTGTCAGGCATTCGGCAGCGCACACAACCCGAGCTAAACGATCAAGCCACCGCCGCGCCACCTGTCTCGACCGGCGCAAGGCCCGATTCCGTAATCAGGGCCGATTCCTGGTAATCGTCGTAGTCCGTATTGATCGCCCAGAGATCGTGTTCGGTGGACTTCACAATGTTCTCGGCCGCCATCGATCCCATTAGAATACTATGGTCCTGATTGTTGTACTTGAAGGCGCCGTAGCGGCCGATCGCGCAAAGGCCATCGATACTGCGCAGGTAGTCGCGGACCGGCGCCAGGGCTTCTCTATACCCCCGGTTGTACACCGGATAGCAGCGCCGAATCTTGTGGACGTACCCATCCAGGATCGGTGCGTCTTGAATCAATCCGGTGCTCCGCAATTCCCGTTCCCCCATCCGGATCAACGATTCCGAATCCTCCTTCCACATCGGATCGTCGTCATTTGCCCAATATTCCAGCGCGAGAATGCTCCCTGCTGCGTCCCCGTAGAGCGATGGGACCCAATTGCGAAAGTTGGTAACGCGACCCATTCGCAAGTCGGCGGAATGAATGTACAACCATTGATCCGGAAAGAGCCCGTCCTCGGCCACGTGCAGATACACCAGGATCGTATTGCGAAACCGCAGGCATTGAGCTGCCTCCCGGACCGCGTCCGGAACTTCGGGTAACCGGGTGACCAGCAAACTGATCGGCATGGAAGAAATGATGTAATCGAAGCACCGCTCGGTGCCGTCTTCTAACTCCAGTGCACACGCCCGGCCCTCGCGGGTCACCACTCTCCGGACCGGCGTTTCCAGGTGTATTGTTCCGCCCGCCTCGCGGACTCGCTCCGCCATTCGTTCGTAGATCATGCCTGTACCGTGCAAC
>JAHDWY010000295.1:4774-6108 GCA_023384315.1 Candidatus Hydrogenedentota bacterium
ATAGGCAAACTCATCGACTAAGGTTCGATGACGCTGCCCGGATTGGCCGACGTGGAGCGCGTTCTTGATCGCCTCCATAAGATCGAGACGCTTGATTCGCTGCGCCGCGAAGTCCGAGTCAAGTTCCGAACAGAGAATACCCCAGAGTTTTTCGCTATACGTGCGGAAGAAGATCTCGTAAAGTCTTCTACCAAATCTACTTACAACCCACGCCTCAAACGTTTCATAGGGAGGGCTTGACGACGGGGAGCATCGCTCTCGAAGATAGCTCGATACACATCGCAGCGCTTCGACCGGCCCCAACTGGGTCAAGGCGTTGCCCGGCTGAAGGGGGTAGTGGAAAAACCTCCCGTCGTAATAAATGCGTGTCGTGCGCTTCACCATCGCATAGTCAGATCCAGCGACGTCCAACCACAACTCGTTGACTCTGCGCACCTTACTGAAAAACCGGTGTGGACCGAGGTCGACCGTCTGCCCCCAGAGCGGAAACGAACGCGCCAAGCCCCCCATGGAACCCGAAGCCTCGAACAGCTCCACGTCCACACCCTGGCGAGCCAGCTCGAACGCGGCAGTGGCACCTGCCGGCCCTCCGCCAATTACACCAACGACCATCTCCCCTCCCAGCCACACACAGCCCCAACCTGTGTTCAGTTTATACGCGGCGGTATCCTGCAAACGAGAAGCGTAGCAAACACCCGCTGGAGCATCAACAGCGCCACCGCATGGCGCCGACCGAAACCAAGCGCGAAGTCCGTGGCGCGCTGTCCTGGTTATCCTGGGGGCATCTCCCTGCGCCTCCTAGGCCGAGTAAAGACGCTCTTCCGATAAAGTGATTGTGGCCCGGGATACTCGGGCAACCGTCGTATTGACAAGTGCATCATCCACGAACTACACAAGACGGCAAAGAACAGGCCTGGCGGCGGCAAGATGGCGACACTGCGGATACCGCAACCCGATGCGCGTGTCGACACTATAATAAAGGATTGAACGTGATACACCCCCCGGGGAAAAAAAACCAATCAACGAACGGACCAGACCCAAGGCGGCCCGGACCCCACAACACCGCGCGCTGCGGAACCTGCCATCCATCGACTTCCCCACCATACTGGGCCAGGCGAGACATCCCGCCATTGAAGAGTTGCCCGCTGTGAACGATGAACCCACCAGAACCGCCTGTATCGGCGCATCCACGTCGTGCGGCGCGCTATGTCTGGCCGGAATCACAGCACTCGGCGCCTTGCTTCGGCTGATCGCGCTGGGTCACTACAGCATTTGGTATGACGAGGGCGCCACCTTGTACGCGGCTACACTGGTCGACCAGCCGTCGCGCCTCA
>JAHDWY010000296.1 GCA_023384315.1 Candidatus Hydrogenedentota bacterium
CCTGCTGGGTCGTCACGTGTAAGGGGAGCAGTGATTTCGGCTTCAGGAGCTTGGTGGAGCTCCCCGTGGCGACGATGTTCGCGCCGCAGAAGGGACATTGGCCCGAGGTGACGTTTTCTTGCTTCGAGGATTCCGCGCCGCAGGACACACATTTGATCGTGATTGTTTCCACGATCTCCTCGCGGCCGATGGCGTTGCGGAGGAAGGCCTCGTAGTCCATTTCCTCGGCATTTGCGAACTCGACTTCGATAGGATTTTCGTGGCCGCAGTAGGGGCAAACCTGGGCGTTCGCGCCTGGCTGAAACTCGAGGTTGGCGCCGCACTGCGCGCAGGGAAACATGGTCTGCGTCATGGGCGGCCCCAAAGAGGGACTGCGGAAGAACATCCCCCTTGATCCCCCTTCAAAGGGGGAATGAATCCCGCCCTCTTTGCGGCGCGGGTGAACATACCGAAATTCTCGGACCGACGCAGGTCGCCGCGTATATACCCGTTGCCGCACTTCGCGCAACTCCCCCTTTGAAGGGGGATAAAGGGGGATGTTCTGCGTGCGGCTCCGCGGCCACTGTGTGAATCGACTGAAGTCACGAAACTGCAACCCCTTTTATCGCGGATATACATGACTCCCCTTCCACCAACTCGCCGATCCTCGTTACTGCGGGGGCACGGGGGGCGGCGTGGCGCCGAAGAGCTTGGCCACGTCGGGCACGTCGTTGGCGGCGGTCCATTGGGCCATGCCTTCGGTCCAGACGAGGGACTGGGGCGTGAGCCGGCCGCTTTGGATCTGCTGTTTCAAGGTCATGGCGTCGAAGGGGCCCGTTTGCTGGCCGTCCACGGCGACGTAGTAGTTCGCGGCTTGTGGCACAGGCGGCGGAGCCTGAGACGCGCTGGCGGCCGCCTGGCCCATCTGTCCGGCCATGGCGAAGCCCATACCGAGTCCCATGCCGCCGGAAGCCGTGCCGCCGGGATTCTCCGCTGCCTTCTCCAAGGCGTTGGCGGTTTGGTACTGCGTGTAGGCCTGGAGGTTGCCGATGACGCCCATGCTGGTCCGTTTGTCGAGGGCCGCTTCCACCTCCGGGGGGAGCGAGATGTTTTCGACCAGGAGTTTGGTGATTTGCAGTCCGTAGGAATCGAAATCGTCGAAGATCTTTTCACTGATGAACTTACCGAGTTCGTCGTAATTCGCGGCCAGATCGAGCACGGGGATCTTGCTTTCGCCAAGAATGTCGGCAAACCGCGCGACGATGAGGTTGCGCAGTTGGTCCGTGATCTCGTCGGTCGTGAATCGGCCGTCGGTACCGACGATCTCCTTGATAAAGGTTGGCGCGAACATGACGCGGACGCAGTAGGTGCCGAAGGCGCGCAAACGCACGGGGCCGAATTCGGGGTCGCGGAGCATGATGGGATTCTTCGTGCCCCACTTGAGATCCGTGAACTGACGGGTGCTGACGAAATAGACCTCGGCCTTGAAGGGGCTTTCGAAGCCATGGGGCCACCCGAGGAGGGTCGAGAGAATCGGCAGGTTGCGCGTTTCGAGCGTGTAGGTGCCGGGCTCGAACACGTCGGCGAGCTTGCCTTCGTTGATGAACACGGCGACCTGGGATTCGCGCACGACGAGTTTCGCCCCGTACTTGATTTCGTTGTTGTAGCGATCGAACCGGTGGACCATGGTGTCGTTCGTGGGATCGGTCCACTCGATGATGTCGATCAATTCTCCGCGGAGCTTATCAAAGAGACCCATGGCTTCACTCCTCCAGTTCGCGCGGATCTCTTTTGGCTCATGCGCAACGGCGCAGTCCCGCAGGTCCCGCGATGCGAAAACAGTTCCTTTGACTATAAGAGGGATGGCGGGTCGCGTCAACTTCGGCGCGTGGGCGGGCGAAAGGGGACGGAAAAATGGGACGGCGGAACGGAAAAAAAGGGACAGTTACCTTGTTCCACTACGATCGTTGAGTAACCTACTCTGGCGTGGAGAAGGAAAAAGGTAACAGTCCCCATTTTTCGTCAGTCGGGGAAACGTTGGGACTCGTCGTAGTCGGATTCGGGCTGGTAGGGCTGGGTGCCTTCCGGGCTCGAAGCAGGGGATTCCGAAGGCGATTCCGTTTGAGCCGCTTCGGGATCGGCTTCACCGGGCGAGTCGGATTTCGTCGCGGATTCTTCGGCGGACTTGGTCTCGGTGGTCTTACTGCTGGAGGAATAGGGATAGCCCTGGCCGTCGTAGCTGGTGTCCTGGACGGTATCGGTAATCATGGTGTCGAGATAGTCTTCGGGCTTGTACTTCTCGAGTTCCTTAATTTCTTTTTTGACGGGTTTGAGTTCCTGCGCGAGGTCGCGCTTGGCCTCATCCCAATAGCCCCGGATGTCGCGGATGAATCGCATGGCGATCTTGGCATGCCCGGGGAACTTGTCCGGGCCGAGGATCACGAGCGCGACCGCGGCGATAACCAGGATCTCAGTAAAACCTATGGAGCCAAACATTGTCGTAATCCAGGTGGGCGCCGGGCGGCCCGGCAGCCGGTTTGGTTGTGCGGAGGCGGTTATGCGCCGGTGTCTGCCTCCGCCGCTTTCTTCTTGCGTCGCACCACGATGTAGGACGTCCAGATGCTCGCTTCATACAATAACACGAGTGGCAGCATCATGAAGGTCATGCTGATCGGATCCGGCGGTGTCAACACCGCCGACAGCACGGCCAGGCCGACGATGGCCTGTTTCCGGTATTGCTTAAGTGCCGCTGGGGTCAGGAGATCCATGTAAACCAGGATCAGCACGACCATGGGAAACTGGAATACCACGGCGAACCCGAGCAGCCCCAAGAGAACGATGGACATGGTCTCCGTGATGCTGAGCATGGTGGTAACGCCTTCGGGGGTCCATTGGAGAATATACGGCAGCACCAGTGGGAACACGCCGAAATAGGCGACCAGCAAGCCGACGAGGGAAAGTGCTCCGCACCCAATCAGCATCATGAGCACGATTCGCTTCTCGCCCGGTTTCAATCCAGGAAAGATGAACCCGCAGATCTGGAAGAGAATGTACGGCAGCATGATGATCAGGCCGCCGTAGGCAGATAGCTTCAGGGACAGGAGAAACCACTCGAGGGGGTTTTTCTGGAGCCACTCGACGCTGTCATTCAGCGAGCCCTCCTGGGGTCCAGCGTCTTGGGCAGCCGCGCCTTCATTCGCTTCCGTGCCTGGGTCTCCGGGTTCCTCGGCCTGTCGGCCGAACGTGATCCAGGAGAGGTCCAACGACTCCTGGTCGAGGGGCCGTTTCAGGATTTCGAAGAGCTGATTCGAGAAGATGTAGCAGAGGGCGAAGCCGATGATGAATGCAATGCCAATGCGAATGATACGGGTGCGCAACTCACCGAGATGCTCGGTGAATGTCATGCGCGCTTCGGGGTCCCGTTCGGCCTTGGTTTTCATAATTCAAGCGGTTTGTGTTAATTCAGGTTTTGAAAGTGGGCTGACACCCAGCCGAACGATGATCGTACTGTGTTTCCTGTGGACGGTGCAACCTAGCCCGCAGCGTGGTGATGCGGCGGTTGCGCTGGTTAGAACGCGGTGCCTTGCGGCTCGGCTCCGGGCTGCGTGGCGGGTTCCGCGGCCGGTGCAATTCCCACCGAAGCGCCCGGCGTCTGGTTCTGCACCAATTCCTTCAGGGCCTTGCCCGGCTTGAAAGTCCCGACACGTTTGGCGGAGATGGGCACTTCCTCGCCCGTTCGGGGATTGCGGCCGATGCGCGAATCCCGCGTGCGGAGTTCGAATACGCCGAAGTTGCGGATCTCGAGGCGTTTGCCTTCCGAAAGCAATTCGATGATGGCATCCAGGGTTGCCTGGACCACGTCGGACACTTCATTCTGCGTGTAGCCGAGCCGTTCAGCTACGTCCACGACCAGTTCCCGTTTCGTCACGCTCGTACTTCTCCAGACGTTTTACCGCGCCTCAACAACGCGGGACCGCAGCAGTTGACGGACCTCCATTCGCGCGAGCATTACCCGACCAGATCGTTCCAGGCGTTACGGTACATGTCGCCCAAGGGCGTAAACATGAACAGGAGCGCAACGACGATAGCGATGACGAGAATGATCAGGAAGGTCTTCGTTCCCTTGGACATGCCCCCGCCGCCGGTCTTGATCTCCGCTTGCATGGAACCGACGTACACTTTTTCGCCGGCCTCCGCGCGCACCTTCTTGTCTTCGAGTCCACCGAGGGTTTCGTTAATGGAGATGAACGCGCGGTGCCATTCATTCTGAAGTTTCTTGATGGCCACTTCGGACTGGGAGTAGATGGCTTCGAGATTGGTCGCGCCCGAGATGATGTTCATGGTGTTCGAATCGAACTTGTAATCGGACCCCATGCCTTCCTTGAGTACCTGGTGCTCGCGCGCGAGTTTGCTCTTAATCTTCAGAAACTGATTTTCGAGCTGCGCCTTGTTTACCCCCGGGCTTGGATACGCGCTCAGAATCTGGTTGAACAGAAGCCAGTCATTCATGAATTCCTGACACATCTGGATGTTGCGGTTGAGGGCTTCGATCGTCTTGAGTTGCTTCTTATTTGGGGCCATGGACCGCAGCCTTTCCTAAGGTTTGAGATTCCCCTCCAAAACCAGCCGACTCTAGCACACGGTGGGGGGGAAGTCAAACCTAAGTGGCCGACTCCAAATCGGTTAGCTTGTCTGGTGCGCCGGGTATACCGCGACGGCCCGGCAATCCGCGTCTACGCTTTGACCTGCATGAAGTTGCGCACGATGAACTTCCCATCCCGGGTCAGGATGCTTTCGGGGTGAAACTGGACCCCCCAGATCGGGTAATCCTTGTGCGCGACCGCCATGATTTCCTTCTGGTCCGTCTCGGCGATGATTTCCAGGCAGTCCGGGCAGGTCTCCCGTTTAATCACCAGCGAATGGTAGCGGGTCGCGTCGAAGGGCGAGGGCACATCCTTGAACAGGGCGTTGCCGGTGTGGGTGATGGAGCTGATCTTGCCGTGCATGATGCGGTCCGCGCGGACCACATCGCCGCCGAAGGCCTGGCCGATGCTCTGGTGGCCGAGGCAGACGCCCAGCAAGGGAAATTCGGGTCCGAGCTTCTTAATGGTCTCCACGGAGATCCCGGCTTCGTTGGGTGTGCAGGGCCCCGGCGACACGATGATGCGGTCCGGCTTGAGATCCCGGACGCCGTCGACGGTGATTTCGTCGTTGCGGAAGACCCGAATATCCGATTCCAATTCACCGAAATACTGGACCAGGTTGTAGGTGAACGAGTCGTAGTTGTCGATGAGCACGATCATGATTCCAGCCCTTTCTCGGCAAATTCCACGGCCCGGAACAGGGCCTTGGCTTTGTTGACAGTCTCTTCGAACTCGCGTTCGGGCACGCTGTCGTAGACGATGCCCGCGCCCGCCTGCACGTAGGCGACGTTGTCTTTGACGATCATGGTGCGGATGATGATGCAGGTGTCCATGTCGCCGTGGAAGCTGATGTAGCCGCACCCGCCGGAGTAGGGGCCGCGGCGGAGGGGTTCCAACTCGTCGATAATTTCCATGGCGCGAATCTTTGGCGCGCCGCTGACGGTGCCCATGGGGAAGGTGGCGCGCAGGGCCTCGTACGCGTCCGCGTCGGGCTTCAGTTGGCCTTCCACTTCGCTGACGATGTGCATGACGTGGGAGTAGCGCTCGATGGTCATCATGCGGCTGGGGTGTACCGTGCCGGGCACGCTGACGCGGCCCACGTCGTTGCGGCCCAGGTCGACCAGCATGACGTGTTCGGCGACTTCCTTTTCGTCGGCGAGGAGATCCTTCTCCAGCGCCAGGTCTTCTTCCACCGTTTCGCCGCGGGGTCGCGTGCCGGCGATGGGCCGCACCATGCAGCGGCGGCCGGTGACCTGTGTCATGACTTCGGGGCTTGAACCGACGAGCGTGAAGTCGGGATAGCGCACGAGGGTCATATAAGGGGAGGGGTTGATGCAGCGCAGGGACCGGTAGAGATTGATCGGGCTCGCGTAGACGTCCCGCTCGAAGCGCTGCGACAGGACCACCTGAAAAATGTC
>JAHDWY010000297.1 GCA_023384315.1 Candidatus Hydrogenedentota bacterium
CATCCTCGCCGAATCGCTGCGTGGCGGCGGCGTCGTGTCCCCGCATGCGCCGTCGCATGGCGAGCATGACGCCTGGAATCACGAGCAGCGAGGACCACACCAGCCCGTGAAAGATAAACATGGCGAGCCAGCCTTCCGCAGCGATGGTAATCGTGGGCAGACCAAAGACGAAGATCGTGTAATGCTCGAAATCGTTGGGCGGCGTTTCGAAGTGAATCCAGCCAAAGACGAGCGGGAAGGTGATTGCTACAGCGATGATGCAGCCCCACATGATCAGCCAATGGGCGCCGCCTCGCACCACATCACGCCGCCAGATAAACGCGTTCAGCGCGAAACCGGAGACCAGCCGGCGAACCCAGATCGCCAGGTTTCGCGCAAGCGCATCTGGTTTGAGGAAAGCCTGCCAGCCCCGCTTGAAGTACAGCCACGTGGGGGGCCGCTGGAGCCACATGGTATAGCGATAGACGATGCCGAAAAGAGCAAAAAGCGTGGCAAAAGTATACGCCACAAGCGCGGCATCGAAATGGGCGAGAGCCGAGAACGATCAGGATGCTCAGGAACGCGGTTGCGAGCAGACCAGTCAGCAGCGCCAGTAAAGTCTCTCGCTTTAGCATTACGTTTCCCCAAGCTGTGTCGTTCCCCCGACGAGCGTTTTAATATGTATATCAAATGCATATTATCAATTCAATCACGGTCCCCCCCTGCGAAACCAAGTGGCTCTTCTCTACATAGTAATTTCTGCGGACAGTGCGGCGAGAAACGTCCGAATACGTCGCGCATTCACGCCCAGATCGCTCTTGCCGTCACGGGATTTCGACCGGATGTCCACTCGTATAGATTCCCCTGTGCCAGAGATGCGGATGGAAACATAATCCCGAAACCGAAACAACGAAGACGCTACGACGGCCTCGATTTCCTTCGATTCCGGGTCGGCACGAATCACCGTCCAACCCGAAAGTCCTTCCGCAACCGTGACCGCGGCATCAAACAAGCGGTCCGTAGCCATACGATCCTTGGGCCATGTACCTGGCGAAAGGTCCGGATAGGCGTCGCGCACGACAGGCACAAAGGACTCGGGGTACGACAGGTCACGCCCTTCGTTTTCCGGTAATGCGGCGATCGCCGTGAATTGGGGCGGGTGTTCCAGGTCCGTGCTCACGTCGTTGATTCGGGGTACGCGGAAAGCGTCGCGCCCGGCGAAGACAATGAGCGCGCCAGGCAGTATCGCAAGGAGGCACACAACCACCCCGTAAGATATCGGGGTGCCGCGAATCCAGAACCAAAGAGCCGCGACAACGACGGCAAGCCCCGCCGGAATCGATAAGAGGACGAGGATGAACCCGCTAAGCGGCGACAGCACCCGCCAATGGGCAAGGCCTGCTCCACAAATGAACAGCAACCATGGAATCAGGAAAAGGAACTTCATAGCGCCACCTGTCCTCGCAGTATCCCGGTCTTGCAGGGTCACGATACCGCAGGCGTAACACCAGGGCAACAACAAGTTTACAGGGACCGCGAATCTGATATTAATGCCCAAGCGGGAAAAGATGTTTACAAAATGCCTTGAGTCCGCTACCCTTCTTGTGTTCATCGCAATCCTGAACCGCCGTTCAATCCATTCAAAATCAGCGGCTTTAAATTATGCTGTAAACTTGTCTGCAATAATGACTTGTGGAGGCTAACCCATCGTGCATAATCGTTCACAGACCGCAACTCACTTCATTATTGCCACGTCCTTCGTGCTGCTCGCGCCGATGGCGGCCTTCACGGAAACGGTAATCTACCTCGCCCCTCATGGCGGCGAACCAGTGCTTGTGGACTCCGAAAACCCTGGAGAGTACGGAAAGCTTCCGGGACCGCCTCATGCCGTTGCTACGGGCACGGACATCGCCAGGGCCGGCAACCTCACCTTCAATCTGACCTTCGCCGATGTGACCAATACGACAGGGTTCGGGTTCGACGATCCCACCCACGGCGCGACGCGCAGAGCCACGGCGCTGGCCGTCGCGAATTACCTGAACGACGTCCTCAACGAAAGCACAGGAGCGACCATCGACATCGACTTTCAGCTCTCTGTAAATGTCGGTGGCGCGGCGCTCGCGGAAGGGGGAACCTTCTACCCGACCGGCCCGGACCAATACCACGCGGGACGCTGCCACGAGCACATCACGACGGGGACCGATCCTTCTCTGCCATTCCCGGACATCCGGTGCACGGTGGACTTCGGGCACACGTGGAACAACGGCCTCGGCGCACCGGCGGGCGGCGAGTACGACTTGGCCTCGACCCTCCTCCATGAGTTCACGCATGCCCTGGGCTTTGCCGCGTTGGCCGACGCCAGCGGCGACAGCACGTCCAGCTCGACGAACCCCGGCGTATACACGACGTTTGAAGATGACCTGCTCCGCGGAACCGGGTTGATCGACTTGTGGAACGGGTCATTCAGTTTCATCGGCGCGGCCTCGGACCTGATTTCGGACGACGTCTATTACGCGGGAGCGAACGCGACCGCGGCAAACGGCGCGGCGAATCCGAAAGTCTACGCGCCGGGAACCTACGTGGATTACATCAGCCTCGAGCACTGGGACCCGACGGCGTTTCCGAACGCGGTGATGAGTCCCAACCAGGCGGCGGGAACCATGAAACGGCAGTTTTCGGTATTCGAAGTTGGCGCGCTACAAGATATTGGTTTTGCGAATGCGGTCAACTTGGGCTACCCCGTACCGGTCGAGATCAGTGGATTCAGCACAGACTAGAAAGAAATATCATCTGGAGAATTACCGAAATAGTGGCGATTTCGACTATGCGACCGTAATCAATGTAGAACCCCGAAGCGTCCCGATCAGACAATAGAAGCTAACACATTGTCGTGAAATCAGTTACATCCCATCTCGCCAAACCAAAACGCGAGAACTGCGCAAGGTATCAAAAGGGTTCACAAATTGGGCGTTTTGGGGTATCCTTAGTACTCGCAAGGGCTGTTGGGACCGCGTCACCGGACGCGTAATCCTCCAAGTATACGTTTCACGTGAGTTGGCTCATTGGATGAGCAGGAGATCTGTCATCGGTCTGAATACCATCCGCGTGATACGCGGCACAACTCAGAACAGCTGAATCATCGTTTTCTTGTCGGCCCGTGTCCAACGCAGGGGTCGTTCCTGGTCTGCAATCATCGTTAGGGAGGGAGTTTTATGCAGAAAATGTTCGCAGTACTCGCCGTGGTGGCAGGGATCGGTCTGATTTTTAGTCCGGTATCCCAAGGGTAAACGGTGGTGTTCTACGCACCGCACGCGGGACCGCCAGTTCCCGTTGACCTGGACAATCCCGGAATCTACGCGACGCCGACGGTGGCGCCACATGCGGTGGCGACCGGGACCGATCCGGCGAAAGCAGGCAATCTTACGTTTAACCTGGTTTTTAACGACGTTGTGAACAGCACCACGGTAGGATTTGACGACGCGACGGAAGGCGCGACCCGTCGCGCGCAGGCGCTTGCCGTCGCCAACTACCTCAACGACGTGTTGAACGAGAACACGGGCGCAACCATCGACATCACATTCAATAACTCACAAACGGATGGGACGGGCTTCCTGGCATCGGCAGGAACGTTCTTTACTTTGTCGAACGGCTATACATCCGGAATTGCGCATCAACACATCACGAGCGGCACCGATCCGAGTGGCTCAGTCGTCGATATCACAGTGACCGTGGATTTCGGCTACACGTGGAATTCCGACGCCGGAGCGCCAGCGGGCGGTGAATACGATCTTGCGTCGGTCTTGTTGCACGAGTATACGCACGGGCTTGGATTCAGTGCGGCGGCAGATGCCAGCGGTCTGAGCACGATCAACGGCACGAACCCAGGCAGCTTCACGAACCTGACCGACGGACTCCTCCGCGGCACGGGCTCGGTTGACTTGTGGAACGCGGCTTTCACCTTCGTGGGTGCGGCAGCTGACCTCATCTCGAACGACGTCTTCTTCACCGGAGCAAATGCCACCGCGGCCAACGGCGCTTCTAATCCGAAGATCTATGCGCCGGGCGCCTTCGCGGCCGGAAGCAGCCTGAGTCACTGGGATACGACGACCTTCCCGACGGCGGTCATGCGCCATTCGACCGCGGCAGGCGTCACGACAAGACAGTATTCCGCGGTCGATATCGGCGGGCTGCAGGATATTGGCTACTCCAGCGCGGCCGATCCGGGAGTGCCGGTGCCAGTCGAGATTAGCGGTTTCACGACCGAGTAGGACCGAGTTATTCGAGAGCATTGCGTTCTGGACATGCGGGGAGGCGTCCGCGGGAATCGCGGGCGCCTGCTTCTTCATGGGCGGCAAGATAATTCTTGACAACACGGCGCATACCAAACAAGGCCAAAATTTCGATTGCTCGTTTCCCGTTTGCGCAGTATAGTGGAGGAACCTTCAGATCCATGGGGGAACTCGAAGGGGATCGAATGCGGGGAACAACTGTATGAAACGTGGAAGTCTCGTTTACTGTGCCGCTGCAGCAGTACTCCTGGGCGCATCGGGGGCGTGGGCGGGTCCGGCGGCCCCGGTAACCATCACCTTGACGCAAGACGATAGCACGACGTTCCAGGCGCGTCCGCAAGGCGACGAATTCCGGAATTGGCTCGAAACGATGGACGGCTACACCGTCGTGCAGGAAGGGGGCGCGTGGTTCTACGCGGAACAAGCGGCCGACGGCCAACTCACGGCATCTTCCATTAAGGTCACTGATGCGGCCAAGTCGTTGCCCGGCGTTCCAAAACATTTGATGCCGCCTTCGGATAAATCCAGGATGCTGGTGCGCACGCCGCGCAGCCTGGCACCATCCGCCACGAAGGCACTGGTTCACACGCAAAACGTGGTGGTCATCCTCGTCGAATACAACGACATTTCGTTCAACTATACCGATGCGAGTTTCCAGAGCCTGATCTTCGGCGCGGCGAGCAGCGTGAAGGACTATTATCTGGAATGCACGTATAACAACTTCACGATTACGCCTGCGGCGGAAACACAAGGCACATCAAACGACGGCATCGTCCATATCTCGCGCGGCGTCAATCATCCGAACATTGGCAGCGGCGATTCGCGCACGGAGGCAGCCGCGATCATGACGGCGGCCAACGGCAGCATTGACTATTCTGCCTTTGACACGTCGGGTGACGGGACCGTGACGGCCGATGAATTGTCCATCGTCATGATCCTCGCCGGGTATGAACGGTCCTACGACACGTCAACGCCCAACGTGTGGGGGCACGCGTGGGAACTATCCAGCGCGCTTACGCTTGACGGTGTTGCGCTCCAACCGTTCACCATGTTTGGCGAACGGCACGCCACGCATCAGGCGACGATCGGAATCATGTGCCATGAACTGGGGCACCTGATGCTCGGGCTTCCGGACCTGTACGATACCGACGGCACTTCGGAAGGCATCGGCAGATGGGGGCTGATGGGAAGCGGAAGCTGGAATTATACGGGAGCGAACCAAGGGGATAGTCCGGCCCATCTGTGCGCGTGGTCGAAGGCGATCCTCGATATTACAACCCCGACGGAGATTACATCCGCATCGACCGGGTCAACCATCGCCAGTGCCGACGCCAACGCCGACATTAAGCGGTTCTGGATCGACAAGTACAAGGTCCGGGAATCCTTCCTCGTCGAGAACCGGCAATTGTCGGGCTACGACGCGGGCCTGCCGGGCGCCGGCCTGATGATTTACCATATCGACGATTCGAAGACGACGAACGCGGACGAATCGCACAAACTTTGCGATGTGGAAGCCGCCGATGGATTGACGCACCTTGACACGAAGGTGAACCGGGGCGATACGGGCGATCCGTTCCCCGGGTCTTCGAGCAACACGACCTTCAACGATTCCAGCACGCCGAACTCGAAGGATTACTCCGGCGCCGCGACCAACGTGGCGGTGACGAACATCTCCGCATCGATGGCGACGATGACTGCGGACTTTACCCCCGCCACCGGGGGGACCGGCGATCACGTGCGGTATGATGAACTTGGATACTCGGGGTATTACTACTACTTTGGGGGCAGTACAACGCTCTGGA
>JAHDWY010000298.1 GCA_023384315.1 Candidatus Hydrogenedentota bacterium
AAACCAGGTATAATCAGACGATTCTCGATTTGCTCCACGCCACGGAATTGATTGGTGTAAAGATTACGGAAGCAGGGGAGTTCTCTCCCACCGGCACGACGGCCGCCGTCGTCTGTTTCCATCCCGACGCGCGTTACACGTAAGACGAGGCGTTTCGGCCCCCGCGCAACGAGAGAGGTGTGCCATGAAGAAGCGGCAACTGCCGTATCAGACGGTCATTCTGGTCTGCGGCGGCGACAAGTGCAGCGACCGGAAGTCGAAGAAGCTCTTCAACCGGCTCGAAGACGAACTCGACAAGCGCAGACTCGGCGATTCCATTAACGTCGTACGCACGGAATGCATGGGCAAATGCGACGACGGCCCCAACGTAGTCATCAGCCCCGGCGCAACCTGGGTCTGCGGCGCAAAACCCAAGGATGCGAAGAAGATCCTCGACGAACTCCTCGACAGCGGCGTCGCATCCGACCCCTCGGAGATTTGAAACGGCAATTGGAGGGGGTTCGATGCACGACGACATCGGCAAGGCATTCCTTGAGTCCGTAACAAAACGCTTCGCGTCGACCAAGGCACTTGGCGAAGGCGCACTGGCCCAACTCCCGGACGCCGACCTTCGCTGGACGCCCGGCCCGGAATCGAACAGTATCGCGGTCATCGTGCAGCACCTCCACGGCAACATGCGCTCGCGGTGGATCAACTTTCTGACCGAGGACGGCGAGAAGCCGTGGCGGGAACGCGAAGCGGAGTTCGTCGAACCCGAATCCGTTGATCGGGAATCGATTCTCCGCCTTTGGGAAGAAGGGTGGGATTGCGTCTTCGCTGCCCTGGCGGAACTCGAACCACAAGTCCTTTCGAAAAGCATCGTCATTCGCGGTCAACCACTCTCCGCCCTCGATGCCATCAACCGTCAGCTTGCCCACTATTCGTACCACGTGGGGCAGATGGTCTATCTTGTCCGCATGCGGTGCGGCGGCGCGTGGCAGACCTTATCCATTGCGCGAGGCCAGTCCAAGAACTACGTGCCGCGCCGCCAAGACTGACGTTCCGTAATACCCATAGCAATTAAGGAGACGCGCGTGGCACTTCGCATGATCGAACTGGCCATCTCCAAGGACGCCGCGGGCGATCTCGACGAAGCGATCGGCGAGATCGAACCCCTGGGCGTATGGCGCGGCGCCCTCGATGACGATCTCATGCTCGTGCGCGTGCTGGTCAGCAGCGAGCGGTCGGAGTCCGTCGTCGATGCGCTTGAATCCCGGTTCCACGAGAATTCAGCGTTTCGCCTGCTAATCTTCGAAGTGGCCGCAACGGTACCCACGCCCGACGTCGACGAGCGGGAAAACGACCGCAAGAAAAAGGACAAACCGGAATCCGGCGACGAAGAACCCGAGCGAGTCGCCGTGGCAGAGCTGGTTGAAGAACTGTCTTCCGGCGCCAAGGTAAATCGCGCCTATATCTTGATGGTACTTCTGTCTGCTGTCGTCGCGGCCGCGGGCCTGATGCGCGACAACGTGGCCGTGATCATCGGCGCCATGGTCATCGCACCCCTTCTGGCGCCAAACATGACGCTGGCCCTCGCCACGACCCTCGGCGACCTGAAACTGGCCCGGAGCGCCTTATTCGTCAACATAGTCGGATTCATCTTCGCGCTTCTCGTCGCGACCCTCGCTGGCATGCTGGTCCCCTTCGACCCGACGGTTCGTGAAATCGCGACCCGCACCGATACCTCGCTGAGCGACATCGCCGTTGCACTTGCCGCGGGCGTCGCGGGCGTGCTCGCGTTTACGACAGGGGTCTCGGCAACGCTGGTTGGGGTCATGGTCGCCGTCGCACTATTGCCGCCGCTGGTCGCCGCGGGATTGCTCCTCGGCTCCGGCGACTGGTTTCTCGCCTCGAAAGCGCTCGTGCTTGTCGCCACGAACGTGATCTGCATCAACCTCGCCGCCGTGGGCGCATTCCTGTTTCAGCGCGTCCACCCCCGCTATTGGTGGGAGGCCGAGCGGGCAAGAAAGATGGTTTTGCTGGCAAGCGTGGTGTGGGTCCTGATGCTCGCGGCGCTGGTTGGCCTGATCGTGCTCGCACAACAGGAGTGAACTCTGCTACCGTCAGGGAAAGAACTCATTAGCCATATCGAAAGGATAGCCCGCCGTGATCGGCTGCCGCAGCACCATCTCAATCGCCTTCGTACTTCTGTTGAGTGCCTTCTCCTACGCCCAGGACAACGACACCGCTCTCGAACCGCCGATCGTCATCAACAATCCCGGCCCCGAGTACGGTGGCGATACGCGCCCCTTCCAGGGCATCCCCGGGATCGAGCGCGCCGCAAACGGCCGGCTCTGGGCCACCTGGTACGGCGGCGGCCCGACGGAAGGCCCGGAGAACTATTGCATGCTGGCCACCAGCGACGACGACGGCAAAACGTGGTCTGACGTTGTGCTCGTGGTCGATGTGCCCGGCCCGGTGCGCACCTTCGATCCTTGCCTTTGGCACGATCCGGAAGGCACGCTCTGGTTCTTCTGGGCGCAGGGCTACACCCATTGGGACGGCCGTGCGGGCGTATGGGCGATCGCCACGCAGAATTCGGGCGATGCCGAACCCACGTGGTCGGAACCCCGTCGCATCTGCGACGGAATCATGATGAATAAGCCAACGGTGCTCAGCACCGGCGACTGGCTTTTGCCCGTGTCCATCTGGGCCTCACAACCGAACGTGGCCGATCCCGCCCACGCCCATCCCATTGAGGCTACGACCGGCTCGCACGTCTACGCGTCGACCGATCGCGGCCAGACGTGGTCTCTTCGCGGAACGTCCGACGTGCCCGAGCGCAGTTGCGACGAACACATGCTGGTGGAGAAGAAGGACGGCACGCTGTGGAAACTTGTGCGCACGCAGTACGGCGTCGGCGAAGCCGTCTCGACGGATGCCGGCGCCACGTGGGACGTCAAAGGCCCGTCGGCATCTGTGCCCCACATTCCCCACGCGCGCTTCTTCATTCGCCGCTTGAAATCCGGCAAACTGCTTCTCGTGCGCCACAACTCTCCGGAGTTGAAGAAACGCACGCACCTCTCCGCCTACCTCTCCGACGACGACGGGCAGACCTGGAACGGCGGCCTCGTGCTCGACGCGCGCGATTGCTCCTATCCCGACGGCGTCCAGGCGCCCGACGGCAGCATTTACATCATCTACGACCACGAGCGCAAAGGCGCAAAGCAAATCCTGATGGCCGTGTTCACTGAAGAAGATATCCTCGCCGGGGAACCCGTCAGCGACACCGCCCGCATGCAGGTCGTGGTGAACCAGGCTTCGGGATAGGAGCGTCGTTCGGGAATCCGAACCAAGTCCTGTCAGAGGCGGCTCGATGGTATCCCCGCCCCGTAGGGGCGGCAGAGGGTAGCCCGGGGTGGAGCGAAGCGGAACCCTGGGTCAGGGGGGTCTCTGATTTGAATAGCCCCCGAATGGGGGCGATAGAAGCGTTGTGCACGATCACGGGAGATTTCCAGGGGGATAGGATGTTTATTCATACCAGCTTTTTGAGTCGGTTGGGCGCCGTTTGCCTGACATGCTGCTGCGCGTACACCGGTCACGCCGTCGCCCAATCCGCCGAGACATGGCGCATCGTCATCGGCCCGGAACACGCCGTCGAAGAGGCTACCCGCGTCGCCGTCGCCGATCTTACGGCCGCCTTTGAAGATTGCGGGCTGACGCTTTCCACGGCCGAGGCCGCCAACGGCAACGCCATCCTTGTCGGCAGCGCGGCGCGCGACGTGACCCCCATCGACACTCCAGACGATCCCGAGGGATACGCCATCAAGACCATCGACCGCGACGGCGCCCGCACGATTCTCGTCAGCGGCGGCTCGGTTATCGGCGAGGTCTACGGGCTCTACTGGATACTCGATCGCCTCCGCGTGTACGGCGCCGTTCCGGAAATCAACACGGTCCGCACACCGGCCATGAAGATCCGCTTCGGCGCGGCCTGGGGACGCCATGGCGGGGGCGG
This sequence comes from Candidatus Hydrogenedentota bacterium, assembly GCA_023384315.1. Classification (GTDB taxonomy): domain Bacteria; phylum Hydrogenedentota; class Hydrogenedentia; order Hydrogenedentales; family SLHB01; genus JAHDWY01. The sequence continues at coordinate 3,998 of JAHDWY010000298.1, forward strand.
CAATTCCAAGGACGAAATGCGCGCCGCCTTACGCCAGAGCATCAATTGGGTCTCCGGGCCCGCCGTGCTCGATCTCGTCCCGTGGAACGCCGAACCGGAAGCCACGACAAACGCGGTCAACCGCGCGCAGGCGCGGGAGCTGATTGATTACGCCCATTCGCTCCACATGAAGTACTTCAGCTTCGCCAACGAATTCACCTACCACCCCTCGCTCATGGATGACATTGGCGCTACCTCGTCGCCCTGCGATCCGAAGTTCTGGGATGCCGTGCAGGAGAAGTTCCGCATGCTCTTCACGGCCCTTCCCGAGCTGGATGGCATCGAACTGTGCAACGACGATATCTCCGGCTTCTGGGAAGACTACCGCGCCTACGACCTCATGCACGAAACGCCGGAATGCGACTGGTCCTACGAGAAACGCTTCCGCACCTTCGTGCAGAAGGTACATGAAGTCGTGGCGGACGAGTTCGACAAGGACTACTTCCACTTCACGTGGAGCCTCACGCCCCACGAAGTGCACACGCAACCCGCCGTGTTCCGCGAAATCTTCACGGACGCCGTGCCCACGAACAACCTCTATCTAATTCCCAAGATCACGACGGCGGACCGCTGGTGGCATCAGCCCTACAATCCCACCTTCAACCTCACGCCCCACCCGACGCTGGTCTGCTTCGAAACCATGAACTACTACGAAAGCGGCCGCGCGCACATCTTCCCCACGTTTTCGGGCGAGTACTTCCAAGCGGGATTGCAGACCTTCCTCATGCCGGAGAACCCGAACCTCGTCGGCGCGGCCAGCCTCGCGGGCACCAACGTCGACGGGTGGGACACGCGCAGCGCTCACACGTACATTCTCTACCGCCTCATGTGGGATCCGAACGAGTCCGTCGAACAGATCGCCGAAGACTTTTGCGCCATGAACTTCGGGCGCGATGCCGCGAACGACATGGCCCGCATCTACCTGCTCACGCCGTCCTCGTACAAGTACGGCCTTCATATCGAGCCGGTGTCCTACGGGCAGTTCAACTCCTTCATCCACATGCGCGTCGGCACCTTTCCGGCGGAGGGCTATCCCGCCATCGATGGCGGCAAGGAGCACCTCGAATTCCTGCGCAAGATCTACCTGCGCTGCAAACCCTGGCAACACGAAACGCTCGACGACCTGCAGCACGGTCTTGACACGGCCAATGAAATGCAGTCAATCTTCGATGAAGCCAAACCAACGATTGATAAACCCGCGCTCGCCGACGATCTCGCGAACCGCCTCGCCATGACCCGCAATCTCATTCGTACCAACCTGGGCTACGTGGAAACCATGTTTGCCTATTTCGCGTACGAGGAGAATTCTCGTGAAGACAATCGGGTGGCCCTCGCGTCGGCGATAGACCGCTTCCGCGCCGCCCGGCAGGATTTCATCGACACGCCCGGCTTCGGCTACGAACTCTTTGGCGTCGATGTCCTGCTGCGCAATGCGGAAGCCTTGCTCGCGAACCGCGACGCCGCCCTGGCCGCGCTTGACCGGAAGCCCACACGCTCGCAACTCGACGCGACCATCGCGGAACAACAGCGCCGCTACAAGGAGGTGTTGGAGAAGCATGCGGACAAGGCTGTGAAATTCGCGCACGTGGAGATTATGGTCGACGGCAGGGACATCCTGAACATCAAGCGCGACACCTACGAGATCGAACACCTGCGCTGGGACTACCCCCACGTCCGCGTATTCGAGTTCAGTGAGCCGCTCCCTGCGGAGCCCGTCACCGTCATCCCACGTGATATCGAGTCACGACCCATGCACCCCTTCGTCCTCGAACAACCAGGACCGGACAACAACTTCACCGCCCGCATCTACCTCGACGATCTCCCCGGCGGCCAGGGCTGGATGACCTTCGACCTCTACTACATCTCCCAGGCGCCGGAGAAATTGGACCTGCAAATTCCGTGGGAGAACTAAGCACGATCATAACGATTCAGAAATAACGTATGGAGTGCGGTCCCTTGGAGTCTGTCTCAAAATTACCTTGACATCGGAGTCTTTGAATACTAAGTA
>JAHDWY010000299.1 GCA_023384315.1 Candidatus Hydrogenedentota bacterium
CGCGCATCATGCCGCGCCCGCGTACTTCCGTGAACAGCTTGGAGTGACGCGCCAGCCATTCGCCCAGCCGCTCGCGGATGTGCCGGCCTTTCTTGGCGATTTCCAGCATGAAATCGTCGTCTCGCCAGTACATGTTCAGCGCGGACGTCGCGGAGACGAAGGCGAGATTGTTCCCGCGGAATGTGCCGTTGTGTTCGGAGGGATCCCATACGTCGAGATTCGGGCGCATCAACACGATCGACATGGGTAGTCCAAATCCGCTGAGTGATTTTGACAACGTGACGATCCCGGGGTTGATGCCGGCGCCTTCGAAACTGAAGAAGGTGCCGGTCCGCCCGCAGCCCGCCTGAATGTCGTCGACGATCAAGATGATGCCGTTGTCGTTGCAGATGCGTTCGAGCCGTCGCAGCCACGAGAAACTGGCGGCGTTCAGGCCGCCCTCGCCCTGCACGGTCTCGACAATGACCGCCGCAGGATGATCCAATCCGCTGCTCCGATCTTCGAGCGCGCGTTCGAAGTAGTCCAGCGTGTCCACATCGGCGCCAAGATAGCCGTCGTATGGCATAAATGTGATTTCGGGAAGCGAAACGCCTGACGCGTCCCGGAAATGGGAATTGCCAGTCGCCGCGAGTGATCCCAACGAAACGCCGTGAAACCCGTTGGTAAAGGACACGATGTTGCTGCGGCCGGTCACTTTCCTTGCCAGCTTAAACGCGGCCTCGACTGCATTGGTGCCCGTGGGCCCGGGGAACTGTACTTTGTACTCGAACTCGCGAGGCTTTAGGATGACCTCTTCAAAGGTTTCAAGGAACGTTTGCTTCGCCTGGCTCGCCATGTCGAGCCCGTGAATGAGGCCGTCATCCTCCAGGTACGCCACAACATCTTTCTTGATCGCGGGATTGTTGTGGCCGTAGTTGAGCGTACCTGCCCCGCTGAGGAAATCGATGTACCGCTTCCCCTCCGTGTCGAAGAGACACGCGCCTTGCGCGCGCGTGAAGACCGTGGGAAACGATCGGCAATATCCTCGAACTTCCGACTCCATACGCTCGAAGGTTTCGAGGCCATTGCCCGTTGTATCCATTTCCTTGTCACTCTCCATTATGGTTCTCCCTCAAAATGTTGACCTTGCCGCTTTCTTGTCCCGGATTCTCCGTTCCCGATCAAAGGACCGATGCGAAAGAGGACTTCGTCCTCATGAGCCGCGCTACCGAAATGGCTGCGGGTAAAAAGAGTCTTCTCGTCGCATGCGGCGCCGCGCCGCGCCGCAAACTTGCGAAAGAGCGTCTCGGACGCCACATTACCCGGCGACACGGTGGTTTCCATGTATCGCACGCCCGCGCAGGCTGGCCGGCCGATCACGTTCTCCAGCATGGCGCCCGCTAACCCCATTCCGCGCGCGCTGTCGTCCACGGCAACTTGCCACACGAAGACAATGTCGCTCTTCCTCGGCGGAATGTAAGCGGAAACGAAACCGGCGATTTCACCGTCTTTCTCCGCCACCACGCTGGTGCCGGAAAAGTGCTCGCACAGGAGGAGGTATGCGTAGCAGGAATTTTCGTCCAGCGGTTTGCAGCGGCGCACCAACTCCCAGATGGCTGCACCGTCTTCTGTCGACGGCGCGCGCAGGGTGAACGCAGGTGCCGCCGCGCGCGCGGGATTCTCAAGACTTGCTTCTACCGTTCTACGGCTCATAACGGTTATGCCTCGGTTACCGGTTTCGTAGGCACCCGAACGGTCCCCTGGCATTCGGGGCATTTACCCTTCTTGCCGAGGGCGTCGTCAGGGGCCTTCAGTTTTGCGTCGCAATGCGGACATTTGATGACAAGAGCCATAGTTCAATCGTCTCCCTTCGGTTGTTCGTGAAATGAGTTCTGTGAAGCCCGTACGCCGAGCGGTCCCCACACTAGAATGACGCAGCGACTTCTCCACCCACCCGGAGCGGCAGACGCGCAAGGTTGTTTGCGATCTCCGACACCCGTTCAGACTTTGAAACCAAAAGCAAACCTGGTTGCGTGCCGGCCGCAGCCATTTCGGCCGCGTCCCATTCGGTCGCCACTACTGCGATAGGGACCTTTCGGTCGAAGTCGCGGACGTTGAGCACCAGCTCAAGACAATCCACGTTCGACGCGTCAAGATCGGCGAGGACTGCTTGGTATCTCTTCCGGCGCAGGCTGCCAATGGCCTCGGAAATGTCGCGTACGATTTCGGTGACGAGCCCGCACTCGAGAGCGGCCCGCGCTACGATGCCTCGGGGCCCGTTCGATACGATCAGGACCTGTCGGGATGCCGTTTGGGTTCTGGGTGTCATACCCCTGCATACTAGGTTGAGATGGGTTGCTGGTCGTGTGTGGTTAGGAACTATGCAATACCGATGCCAAGTGCGCTCTGAAAACGTCGATACCCCTAGAAACAATGGCTCATCTCACGTTCCCGAATCGCAGGAGAGTCCGTGGCCGGTGTGAAACTCGCGCGGATGCAGAGGGAATTTGCGCACGATAGGGACATCAAGGCGATATCGACGGAAAGTCTGTGCAGATTATGCACAGATGTGAGATAGCGGCTGACAGAAACCGCCCGAGGAATAGCTCACGCCAAGCCAGGCATCACCCCAAGTCTAGGGCCGATTGCAGCGCAATGTCCTACGAAATCCGCACTTTGGGAGGTGTGCAGATTGTGCGCAATCCATCATTGAATGTTGAATTTCTGGAGTTTGTTATAGAGCGCCCGCCGGCTGATCCCGAGCAGCTCTGCAGCTTGCTTCCGGCTGGGCGCCGCCGCTAATGCACGAATCACCATCTCCCGTTCGATCTCGGTAAGCGGCGTGCCAACGGTGAAGGTCACTTTGGGCCGCGTCGCACTCTTTTGGCTGAATCGGCCGGGCAAATGCTCCGGCAGCAGAACTTCCCCGGAAGAGATCAGCACCGCCCGTTGAATGACATTCTTCAACTCGCGTACGTTGCCGGGCCAGTCATGCTCTTCGAGCAGCGCTACACACTCTGGATGGATCCCATGGACGTCCTTGTGAAAAGCTTCTCGAAATCGTTTCATGAACGCGTCGATCAGCAGCGGTATATCGCCTTGGCGCTCCCGAAGCGGCGGCATATGTACACGGAACACGTCGAGCCGATAAAGCAGATCTTCGCGGAACGTCCCTTGCCCCACCAAGTCCACTGGGTTCTCGTTGGTTGCCGCGACAATGCGCGCCTTGGTCGTCATCACCCGTTTTCCGCCGAGACGGGTAAACCGTTTGCTCTCCAGGATGCGCAACAGGCTGATCTGGACGCGCTCATCGATGGTCGAGATTTCATCCAGAAAAATGGTGCCCGAGTTCGCCTGTTCAAACTTCCCGGTGCGCCGATCGAGCGCGCCCGTAAATGCGCCTTTCTCATGGCCAAAAAGCTCGCTCGCGACCAACTCTTGGGGCAATGCGCCGAGATGGACGGGAACGTAGGGCCCTTCGCGCCGGTCGCTCGCAAGATGGATCGCCTGCGCGGCGAGATCCTTGCCAGTACCCGTTTCACCAAGTATCAGGACGGGGATGTCGCTGGCCGCCGCCTGGCTGATCTGGCGGAAGACTTCCTTCATGGGCTTCGATCGCCCGAGCAAGGGCTGGTCCAGGCGCACCGGTTCGCCGCCGTCGCTTCGTGCGGCATCTTCGAGCGCGCCCTGCTCACGTAGCGTCGATTCGACCAGCATACGCAATTCTTCGTCTTCAATAGGGAACTTCGCGTAGCGAAACGAACCGGCGGTCATGGCTTTCATGGCAAATTTGATGTGCGCGGGATCGATGAGAAAGAGGACTTGCGACTTGGGGCTTTTCCCGGAGATCGCTTCGAAAAGCTCTTTGCCATCCACGCGGCCGGACTGGACCGCCGCGCTGGTCACAATCACCACGTCGTACGCCGTGTCCTCGAAACGGTCCAGAATCGAGTCCACGTCCCGCTCGCTCGCGACGGTCACCGGCCGGTCGGCAAACTGGCGCTCCAATCGCTTAGCAATGCCCGGCCGCTTCTCAACGACCATGATATGTCGGTCTTTCTTGGCTGCCATTAGTGGTATCAGTCCACGTGAGTTACTGCGTTGAACGAGTTCCGGCCCGGATGAAAGTTCCACGCTCGACGTATTGATTCTGTACTGGGCGCTGCCCCGGCCACTACGCGCCGGAATGCGCGCCCCGGCAAAAAATGATTATTGCGGAGTTACTGAGGGTTATATTCTTAGGGTACCACATGACTGGCGTCCAACCCCAATCGCATGCAATTTCTCTTATACGGGCGCTTTACGATAATGCGCGCCGATAGGCTCCTAACACCGAATACGAGAAGGGGCGCCGTCTTCAATTCTGCGGCGGCGGACTCGCTCCAGGCGACTCAAAAACCGAACAGTGACCATCTCTTCATTTTCCCTGACCATTGCGCCAGAGATTCGATCGGGTTTAGCATGAGTCTCATGAGCGCAAGGTACGCTGTATTCCTCCGAGGCATTAACGTAGGCGGCAACCGCACCATCAAAATGGCCGATTTACGGGCATCTTTCGAGGAGTTGGGCTTCGAAGATGTTCACACGGTGCTGCAATCCGGCAACGTGCTCTTCACGAGTGCCTCGCGTTCCGCAGACGCGCTGCGCAGCAAGATCGAAGCAGCGCTAACGAAGACCTTTGCCTATCCGGCGAAGGTTTACCTGTGTACCCTCCCCGCACTGGAGCGAGCCATCAAGAATTATCCCTTTGATCTGAACGAGACTACCATTCAGCACTACGTGGTCTTTGGCGGCGACAAGGCTGTGGATACCATCCTCACGGAGGCCGTCGATCTCGATCAAAAAACGGAAGAAGTTAAGGGAGAAGCTCCATTCATTTACTGGCGCGTGCAAAAAGGCGAGTCGACCAAAAGCGCGTTCGCAAAGATCCTGGCGAAGGCGAAATACCGGGATCACACGACGGTGCGGAATATGAACACGCTGAAGAAAATGATCGGGAAGTAGACTACCCAGCCCTTACACGCGTCGCGTTGTGAGCCCGGCCGATGTCGCGGCGGCGACTTGTCGTTGGTCCGCGGAGACGAAACGGTCCGCCTCCCAGATGATCGCGCTGGACACATGAAGTGCGTCTGTGGAGCGGATGGGCGCCGATTCCAGCATTCGGATGCTCGTCGTTACGACGGATTCGGTGAGGTCGATGAGCACTGCATCCCGAACGTCAGCTAGGAGAAGCTGTTTGACCTTCTCATACTGCGCGGGCTTATCACCGATTCACGGTTGCGCCGGTTTAGCGCTGAGATGATTTCAGGAACGCAGAGAGCGCTGAGCGCAAGCTCAGACGCTTCCTGACATAAATCGTTGACGGCTTCGGACCCTACTCCCTCGATGTATCGCTTCGCAAAAGCGGAGGAATCAAAGTAGGTCTTCACGATCGCGCTCTTCGAGGATCGCGGCGGAGAGAGACGCCCCCGGAATGGTCAAGCGCGGGCCGGACCGCTTCCAGGATGGGGTGGCATTCTGCTCGGGCGGAACAGGCGAGATTTGCGCCACGGGCCTTCCGTGGCGGATTACGATAAGCTGTTCCCCCTGCTCCACTTTCGATAGAAGTACGGAGGCGTTTTGCCGAAATTCAGTAAAGCTTACCGTTCGCATTGAAGTGTAACCCATGTATTTGTGCAATAGTGTACCGAAGAATGTGCATATCGTCAATCAAGCTTTCCCTCTGCGCGGTCTTTCCAGTATCCAGGTCGACGCCGTCCATGCACGATGGCGACGACTTGAATGCAGGACGGGGTAATTCGGTAGACGAGTGAATATGGGAATCTGCGGAATACGTATCGTCTTGTTCCGTGCAGATAGTGCGGCCAGCGCTCCGGCGACTCGGCCACATGCCACACGGCATCATCCAGGTCGTCCAGGAAACCAGCCCCAGCGGCTTCATTGCGAGCGATATACCATGCATGCGCCGCCCTGACTTCATCGGCTGAGGCCGACAGAAACTCTACGTGCTGAAGCATCAAGCTCCATGAATGCGACGGCGTAACTCCGGCCACGGCACGGTT
>JAHDWY010000300.1 GCA_023384315.1 Candidatus Hydrogenedentota bacterium
GCCCAATGATGCGGCGACCTGATTCACCGCGCGGTGGGCGGAGACGACGCAGTCGTTGAGTCCTACGCCGCGATAGGCGTTTCCTGCGAAGACGAGGCCGGGGTATGTGGTTTCGGCGGCCTCTACGGCGGCGAGGGTTTCGCCGTGGTGGAGCAGATACTGAGGAATGCCGCGGCGGTGGCGGAAGATTCGCAGCATTTCGGGTTCACCTTCGATCCGGAGCAGCGGGCACAGTTCGCGCCGCAGCAGATCGACGAAGTCGCTGTCGCTCATCTCCACCGCATCGGGATCCGTATACCCGCCAACCATCGTCCGCAGCAGGACGTGTCCGTCCGGCGCTTGATGGGGAAAGATCGAAGACGTCCAGAGACATCCGAGGATGCGTTTGCCCTGCGTGCGGGGGATGAGGAATCCGAACCCGTTGAGGTCGTGACCGACGGCTTCGCGGGGAAATGCGGTGCAGACAACGGCGATATTCGCGTAGGCGACGCCGTCGAGTGTTTTCGCCAGCGTTGAATCCAGGTCGTCGACAATGTGCGCCGCCGCGAATGCGGGCGTCGCGAGCACGACGGCCTGGGCTCCGACGGTGGTGCCGTCTTCACAAGCGATTCGGTACGCGCCTCCGTCTCGCGAGAGCGTCTTCGCCGGAGTACCGGCCAATGCCTGGTCGTTGAGTTGTGCCGCCGCCCGGGTGGGCAGATAGCCGATGCCTTCTTCAAATGAAGTCAACACGCCGCTGGGCCCTACGGGACTGGCGGCGTTGTTTTCCTTTTTCTTCGCGAGCAGCGCCTTAAACAGTGTGCCGTAATCGCGCTCCATGGCCGCCATGCGGGGGAAGCAGTGCGCGAGTGAAAGTTGCTTCGCATCCCCGCCGAAGACGCCGCTGACCATGGGTCCGACGAGGGTGTCGGCGGCTTCCTTGCCGATCCGTCGCGCGGCGAAGTCCCAGATCGTCTCCGGCGAATCGTCTTTCTTGCCCGGAATGAGCGGTTCGCACATGAGCCGCGCGCGTCCGGGGAGGGAAAGCAGCGGAGTCAGCAGGAATTTCGGCGGCGGGAGGATTTCGACGAGTTCGTCGTTCTTCATGATGAACCGGCGCGCGGCCGATTCGTCGGCGCGCACGAGCTTGTCCGTGAGGCCGAGGTCTTCGACCCACTGCAGCGTAAGCGGCTCGCGATCCAGGAAGCCGTTGGGACCCCAATCGAGCAGGAAGCCGTCAGCCGCATCCGTGCGCGTCGTGCCGCCGAGGTAATCGGAGGCTTCGAGGAGGAGCACGGCGTCGCGGCCGTAGCGTTCAGCCAAATAGTGGGCAGCGCACAGGCCTGTGACGCCGCCACCGAGAATGGCAATCTTCGTTTCGTAGTGCATCAGACCGTGCGCGAGAATTGAGTTTTGGCCGCGGCCTTCTTGAGATGGGCGTCGAAGACCATGGCGACGTTGCGGATGAAGATTTGACCGAGGGGTAGCACGCGGATGGCGCCGTTATCGCGTGCAATGAAATCATCGCTGAAAAGCGGCGCGAGCGCGGCTTCCTCATCGGCGAAGTACTCGCCGAAGGCGATCCCGAAACGAGACTCGAGATCGGCAAAGTCGAGAAAGAAATTGCACATGAGTTCGCGGATGACGTGACTGCGGATGGTGTCGTCTTTCGTCAACTCGAAACCGCAGGACGTGGCGAACTTGCCCACTTCCAAGGCCTGATAGTAGCGCGACAACTTCTTCTCGTTCTGCGCGTAGCATCCACCAATCTCGCCGATGGCGGAGGTGCCGATGCCGAGCATGTCCGTCGCGGGCACGACGGTATAGCCCATGAAATTGCGGCGGAGCCGGCGTTCGTCCATAGCAAGGGAAAGCTCATCCTGGGGTTTGGCGAAATGGTCCATGCCGATGGCGCGGTAGCCGGCGGCCGTGAATTTGGCCCGCGCGATGGTGAAGAGTTCCAGCTTGTGGTCGGCGTCCGGGAGCTTGGCCATGTCGATGTGACGCTGGTTGTGCAGCTTGTCCGGCAGGTAGGCATAGCTATAGACGGCCAGCCGGTCCGGCGCGATGTCGATTACCTTGTCGATGGTCTCGGACCACCCTTCGACGGATTGCCCCGGGAGGCCGTAAATCAGGTCGATGTTGATTCCGTCAAATCCGGAATCTCTGCAGATGCCGAAGAGTTTGCGCGTCTGTTCCTCGGTTTGGAAGCGATGAATCTCACATTGCACTTCGGGGTCGAGATCCTGGACGCCCATGCTGGCGCGATTGAAGCCGAGCTTGCGGAGCGTCGCGACTTGTTCGGGTGTCGTGACGCGGGGGTCCATTTCGAGGGCGATCTCCGCGTTGGACGCAATGCTGAAGCGGTCGCGCACCATTCCGAACAGGCGCTCGATCTGGTCGACATGGAGAAAAGTCGGCGTCCCGCCGCCCCAGTGCATTTGCTGCACGTGCCGCCGGTCGCCGAGGACCTCAGCGGCCATGGAAATTTCCAGTTCGATATGGTCCAGGTAGACGTCGGCTACGCCCTCCTTCTTTGAGATGATGACGTTGCACCCGCAGAAAGCGCAGCGTTCCTGACAGAACGGCACGTGGATGTAAATGGACAGGGGATCGTCGGCCCGTGATGCGGCTTCGCTCAGGGCCTTCCGATATTCCGCGTCGCCGAAATCTTCGCGCCAGACCGGCGCAGTGGGATAGCTCGTGTAGCGTGGTCCGGGCCGATCATACCGGCGCAACAGTTCAGGTGTTACCTGTATGGATTCTGCAGTTTGTTCGGTGCTCATGCTCGTTTTAGTCGTTTGATTGTGTCAGACGTGCTGACGAACCTTGCTTCTCAAAGAACTATTATACACGGTCTCTGGCCCCCGATTCCTGCTAACCAGCGTCTGAGCGTCTGACGTGGTAAAGTTAAGGAAAGACTCGAGGAGAACCTATGCTTCAACCTTTGGACAAACCATCGCCCTGGCGTTACGCAGTGTGGCCGATTATCGTTTTGCTCTTGCTGGGCGCGGGCTTCTGCTTCGGCGTCTGGTTCTCGAACCGGTACCGCATCGTACCCGTGGATCCGGCGAACATCAATACCGAATCCGGGACGCTGGCATCGACTGACGTTTCTCCGTCCGCAGTACCATCGTACTCGGCCGAGAACCCGCCATCTACGCAGGAGTATTCGTCAGACGGACCCTTTCAGTTCCGGTTTACGCCGGAGGAGGTAACCTATTACCGGCTGGACACGACCATTGCGGGTCAAGGCGCGGATGGAGGTCTCGCCTCGGACGTGTACCTGGATTTCGACGGTGACTTCAGTCTGTACACGAAGGATGTAGATGATCGAGGTGTCGCCGATTTGCGCCTGCTTTTTGAGAGCGCGTCGCTGAACGGCGAGTTCCTGGGAAGTCCGTTTGAAATGGGGTACTCGCCGGAACGCACTTATATCTATGACGGGGGCCAGACGCTGGATACCGACGCTGGGGCGAATGTGGGCGACATTCCGCAGCTTCAGTTCTTTCAACATCCATTGACGATGCGCGTGGCGCCCAATGGCCAAGTGTTGGACATCGGCGGGCAGACCGGTATGGCGGGCATGCTGAAGGCGCTGCCTGCTTTGGCGCGGGTGGAGTTCCCTGACGAGGGCGTCCCTGAGTCGGGTCAATGGGAATCACGCATCCAGATGCCGGTTCCTGGGTTTGGGCAGGCAGTCGACACGCGAATCGTCAACAAGCTTATCGGCTACGAGTACGTGGGGGATCGGTATTGCGCCGTGATCCACCAGAATGTCGGGGCCGCGCAACAAGATGGGACGCTCGATTCGCCGGAAAGTGCTATGGGATCGGCTATGCAGTTCACTATGCCCTTGTTCGACCTGAACGGGACCAACACGGTCTACTTCGATGTGAACCGGGGGCAGGTGGTCCATGCCGTCCTCGATCTGGCGCTTATCATGAATATCGGGTCCGTTCTGGGCGATGCAGCGGGGATCGTAGGGCAATTGGGGCAAGGCATCCTGGGGGGCAATGCAGAGGGTGTCGAGGACCTGCTCGGACCAGCCCCGAACCAGCCTAATCTGCTGGACTTGTCGGTGAAAATCGACGGCGCCATCTCCGCGTTTGACCCGGCAGCCGAGCCAGTACCGGTGCCGTAGACGAGTTTTAATTGTTTACGCCGTCAGCAATTCTTGCATTTAACGGAAATTTATGGGATTATCGTATCGAAAATGGGTGTTTGGTGAGGTTTGGGTTGTGGCCAGTCCACCTTCAGCGGCCATGACCAATCCTGGAGCCGCGCGTTGATTTACACGGGTCTTGTATCTGTTACATTTCGCACATTGCCGGCTGAAGAGGTGATTCGGCTAGCGTATTCCGCTGGCCTAACGGGTATTGAGTGGTCCGGCGATACGCATGTTCCGGCAGGCAAGCTGGTGCGAGCCCGTAATGTCGGAAATGCCACACGCGATGCTGGATTGAAAGTGGCTGCCTACGGTTCTTATTACAAGGTCGGCTATGAGACACCGGGTGCCCCGTTTGATGCCGTGCTTGAGACCGCGCTGGCACTTGGTGCGCCGGAAATTCGAGTCTTCGCCGGCGATAGCGGGTCCAAAGTCGCTAGAGAGCACATCTGGCGGCGAGTCGCCACGGAGACCCAGCGGATTGCCGACAAGGCCCGGTCGCAAGGCATCTCCATCTCCTTTGAGTTTCAAGCGAACACACTCAACGACTCCCCCAAGGCGAGCCTCCAACTGCTGGAGTCCATCGACCGGGAGAACGTGTTCACCTATTGGCAGCCCGATGCAAGGCTCCTTCACGATGAGTTGTTGCAGGGGTTGGAGGAAGTCGTCGACCACGTAAGCAACATGCACGTGTTCCACTGGGCCAAGGGCCGGCGAATGGCGTTGAGTGACGGCGAAAAAGACTGGCGGCACTATTTATCCAAACTTTGGCGGACGAAGCGAGACCATTACGCGCTAATTGAATTTGTCCAGGATGATCTGCCGTCGAAATTTGAGCGCGATGCGGAAACGCTGTTGGGAATATTGGAGACGTTGCCGCATCGGAAAGATTAAGGCGGGAGACTGGAGGCTGGAGACCGGAGGAATTCCAGAATAAGGATTCCTGAGTCCTACCTATACCGGCTGGCCCAGTGTTCCATTCGTTGGTCTTCGTTACGCATTCGCCAGCGGAGCATCTTTTGGGCGTAATCTGCGACAATGGGGGCCGCATTGGGGTCTGCGGCGAGGTTGTGGAATTCGCCGGGGTCCTTATGGAGATCGAAGAGCAAGGGGGGCATGGATTCCAGGCCGAACTGGACGTACTTGTAGCGTTCGTCGCGCAGGACCCAGAGGATGCATTCGTCGGGGTTTACACTGGAATTGTCGCGGAAGAATCCGCGGAAGTCGTATTCGAAGTGGATAGCGTCTCGGCCTCCCCGCTCCCTCGTTCCCCGCACCTGACTGAGCACACTCGTTCCCTGGAAGCGGTCGGGGATGGGTTCGCCCAGGTATTCGAGCACGGTCGGGGCGATGTCGATGGATTCAACGAAGGAATCCAACCGTTGGCTGCGGGTTGCGCCGGCTTCCGGTGCGGGGTCGCGGATAATGAGCGGCACGCGCATGGTCTCGTCATAGAAGTGGGCCTTATCGGTGAAGAAATGATCGCCGAGGTATTCACCGTGGTCGGAGGTGAAGACGATGAGCGTGTTGTCCCACTGGCCCATCTCCTTGAGCGTGTCGACCAGGCGGCCGATGCAGGCGTCGATCTCAGAGATCATCCCGTAATAACAGGCGCGAGTTTCACGGAGATCGCGTTCATCAATGAGCGCGGGGGTGCGGCGCACGGTTTTCAGATAGGAATGCTCGTTCTCCAATTCGCGCGCGTGACGATTGGACGGGAGCATGTCGGCGGGATCGTACATATCGTTGAATGGGGCCGGGCAGATGCGCGGCGGATGGGGCTTGATGAAATTCACGTTGGCGAACCAGCCCGAGCCCGCTCCGCGAATCCATTTGCAGGCTTGGGTCGTCAGGAACTGACATTCACTGTCCTCGG
>JAHDWY010000301.1 GCA_023384315.1 Candidatus Hydrogenedentota bacterium
ACGTTGCCGGCCGCATTCGCTCCGGCGCTTACAGTACTTCGAGTTCTCGCAGTCGGTCCCGCAGCATTTGGCGCGCCTGATTCAGCCGGGATTTCACCGTGCCGACCGGGCACCCCATCACGTCCGCGATCTCTTCGTAACTCAAATCTTCCGTCGTCCGCAGGATAAAGGCCATCCTGTAGTTCTCCGGCAACTCGGTCAGGCATCGCTGCAAGAGTTCCGCGGTCTCCGAACCGATGGCTTCATCGCTCGGGGTCACCGAACCCGATGCAGCGGCGTCGGCAATCCCCGGCGCGGCCTCTTGAAGCGCTTCCAACGAAGTGCCCCGATTGCGCCCCTTGCGTCCCATGTCGCGAAGCCGGTTCCGGGCGAGATTCGCGGCAATGCTGTAGAGCCAGGTATAGACCTGCGCGGTACCGCGAAACTCGTTGATTCCGCGATAGGCGCGCACGAAAACCTCCTGGCTCACGTCGAGCGCATCTTCCCGGTTACCCAGGAACCGGTACACGACCGCGTACACGCGGTCTTTGTACCGCCGCACGATCTCGTCAAAGGCCGACGAATCGCCGTTCCGGCATTGTTCAACCAGGCCGGCGTCGGAGTGGCCGCGAGCTTCTTTCAGCAGAACCACCGGTCGTATTCGCTCCAGCGCCGCTTTGGGCGCCTGTGTCCATTGCCAATCCTTTAGACCCCTTGGCCGAAACAAAGTTCGCGCGGTTCGGCCGGGACTTCGCTCATTCTACCACGGCGCCTGATGCGGCGAAACTTGCTGCGATGTAGTGTGCGCAAGGGGTTGCAGCTTTGCTACCCTACTGGAACGTCGCCGAGTTCCGGGCGATTGGAGGAATCTGCAACGCGATGACGCCCGAAGACGAACATCATCCATCGACCCAGCACTCCCGGACGCCTCCAGGCGCTTTGCCGGGGACGCTGGTAGTTGATCCAGACGCTCCCATGCCAACGATTACCGTGTTCGGGTACGGCCCGACTGGATACGTGGAGCAACAGGTGGAGGGGCCCCAGGATATCCCCAAGTTCGTCGAAGAGTGGCCCATGATCTGGGTAAACGTGGACGGCCTGGGCGACCGGGACGTACTGCAACAACTCGGCACCATGTTCGAGTTGCACCGGCTGGCGCTGGAGGACGTTGTCGGCGTTCATCAGCGGCCCAAGGTCGATCAATATGGCGAGCAACTCTTCTTCGTGGCGCGCATGGTGTATCGGACCGATGAGATCGTCACCGAACAGATCAGCATGTTCCTTGGCGAGGACTATTTGCTGACGTTTCAGGAGCGCGAAGCGGGCGATTGTTTCGAACCGGTTCGCGACCGCATTCGCAAGGGTTATGGTCGGGTGCGAAACAACGGCTCGGACTTCCTGGCCTACTGCCTGATTGACGCGCTGGTGGACGCGTACTTTCCCATTATCGAAACCTACGGCGACCACCTGGAGGAGTTGGAAGACGAAGTTCTGGATGCGCCCACGCAGCAGATAGTCGGCGAGATCCATCAAGCGCGCCGCGATTTGCTCGTGTTGCGCCGCGCCATCTGGCCGCTGCGCGAGGCCATCAATTCGGTGTTGCGCGACCGCGAATCAAACTTCACGCAGGAAACGCGCGTGTATCTGCGCGACTGTTACGATCACACCATTCAGATTCTGGACCTCGTGGAGGCCTATCGCGAACTGGTTTCGGATCTCATGGATGTGTATCTCTCGTCGTTGAGCACGAAGTTGAACGAAGTCATGCGCGTCTTGACGGTGATCGCGACCATCTTCATTCCGCTCACGTTCGTGACGAGTCTATACGGAATGAACTTCAATACGCAGACCTCGCCCTGGAACATGCCGGAACTGAATTGGGTGTTTGGATACCCCATGGTGATTCTCATCATGCTGGCGATGGCGCTGGGGCAGCTCTATTTCTTCTGGCGGCGAGGCTGGCTGGGAACCACGCTGGACACCAAGGACAAGACTCGGGACAAGAAGGACCGGCGATAAAAATGTTGCAGAATCTGGGGAGAATTGTGCTGCGGACGATTATTCGATTTCGATACGCAATGATTGTGTGTTGCTGCGCCGTGGCATTCGCCGAACCGCTCATGGTCGGCGTCGCGGAAGTCGACATTACTCCGCCGGTGGGCAACCGGATGAGCGGGTACTTTCACGAACGGCTGAGCACGGCGGTTCACGATCCCCTGCACGCGCGGGCTATCGTCTTCCAGCAGGGCGAAGAACGCGGCGCCATCGTCGTGTGCGAACTGGTTGGTGTTCCCGTTGACGCGACGCAACCGGCGCGGAAGCGGGCCGCCGAACAGACGGGGATTCCGGTGGAGAACATCCTTGTGTCTGCCACGCACACCCACACTGGCGCGGATTACTTTGGCGCGCGTTTCGCCTACTGCAAAGAACTCGCGATCGCCGAACACGGCACCGACCCGCATGAAGCGGTACCGTATATCGATACGTTGACCGATGCCATCGCGACCGTGATCGAGCGGGCGGAGTCAGCGCGCGCACCAGTTTCGGTTCGCGCGGGCGTTGCCACGCAAGAGGGTCTAGCGTTCAATCGGCGGTTCCACATGAAGGAAGGACCCGTGCGATTCAATCCGGGCAAGCAGAATCCCGACATCGTACGTCCGGCGGGGCCGACCGATCCGGCGGTGCCGATGATCGTGTTCGAATCGTTGGATCAAGAGCGCCCGGACGCATTACTGACGGCATTCGCACTTCATCTGGATACGGTGGGCGGCACCGAGTACGCCGCGGATTATCCATACTACATGGCATCCGTAATCCGTGAAGAGCACGCAGACCTGATTCCCATCTTCGCAATCGGCACGGCCGGTGACATCAACCACATCGACGTGAGCACGAAGACTCCCCAGAAGGGTCACGAAGAAGCGAAACGTATTGGCGACGCTTTGGGCGCGACCATGGCCGAAGCGCTCGACGAATTACCGTCTGTGAAGGAGCCCTCCTTCGCGGCGCAGACGGAATCGGTCGCCCTTCCATTGCAGCAGTATTCCGAGGAAGAAGTCGCGTACGCGCTGGCCAACCGCGCAAAGATTGTTGACGACAGCGTGCCATTTCTGGAACGCGTCCGCTTGTACAAGATCATCGATCTGGAAATGCGCGGCGAAGATGCGATCGCGGTAGACGTCCAGGCGTTCCGGCTGGGGCCGGACGTGGCCATCGTGGGGTTGCCAGGCGAGATCTTTGTCGACCTGGGCCTCGCGCTCAAGGAGGCTTCGCCGTTCCAAACGACGCTCATCATTACGCTCGCCAACGACTATTGCGGCTACGTTCCCACGCGAAAGGCCTTCGAGGAAGGCAGCTACGAAACCGTGAACTCCCGCGTGCAACCCGGCGGCGGTGAGAAACTCGTCGAAGCGGCAGTGCGCATGCTGATACGCCTCGCGGAATGACCGAATTCAGATAAAGCTGAGTCCATACCGCAGCGTGGGTGCCGGGAACATCTTCGCAAACACGCCGGATGGCCGATTCCGTTCGTGATGACCGAAGAGAAACTCGGTCGCCGCCGCGAGATTTTCCAATTCCACGGACGCATCACCGCAGATGAACACGAAGCGGTCCCCATCACGTTGAACATCCAGGCGTTCGGCCGCGTCGAGTCCAGCCCGCGTGGCGAACCATGGACGGAGCCGATCGATCAGCTGTTGAAAGTTCACGATCAGCAAGGTGCCGGACGAGTGGACCGGCTCCAATGCAATCCCGGCACGTTCCAAGTACGCGAACAAGATGGGGTCCGTGCCCGGGATGACAAGGCGCAACGCGTGCGCGTCGTGCCGTTCCGCGACCTGCGCCAGGGCGGCGGCCACCAGCCGCGCGTCGCCCGCGTACTCCATGATATGGCACAACCAGTCTTCTTCAGATACGCGGCAAACAACGTATCCGCAGGGCACACCGGCGTTGGTTATCGTTAGGAAGTCCGCATCGAAGGTCTGACAGATTCGGGTCTGAACCGCGCATTCCCAGTCCTCTGAGGGTCGGACGTAGTGGGCGAGCTTCTGCTGATATGCCGCCATCCATATGGGCAGATCGCCGTCCTCGAACGGGCGTATAGCGACTGAGGCAAGTACCAAATCCCTCGCCGCCGCCAGTTCCACGGTCGCCCTGTAGTCGAGCCCCACCTCGGTCGCGCCCGCCCTGCGGTACAAACCGCGTCCACCGGATATCATGAAGAGGTCAACTCCAGCCGCCATGCCCTCGGCACAGGCTTGAAACAAGAGTTTACTGGCGAGTCCTTGCCCGCGATACGCATCGTCGGTCGCAACCGCGCCCACGCAACCGACGCGCACCGTGCAGCCACCCAAACTGACCCAGCGCTCGGTTCGTCCCACGTGGCTTACGATGCGGCCGTCGTCCGAGAATACGATCAGATTGTCGGTGTTGGCCGCATTGAAGAGCGTGGAGAAGGCGCGATTCATCGCGCCATCGGTGCCGTTCATGAATACGTTATCCACGAGCTTGCCGAGGGCGGGCAGTTCATGTGCAAGCAAACGGCGCGGGCCTTCCATGCAAACTCTCCCGTAGCAATAGCGGGGATATTCTCGCGAATCCTGGAAACGGGTGCAACGAGACTCGAGATCTGTCTCATTTGAATTTCCAGCAAAACGCCGCCACCCGTCATTCCCGCGGAGGGGGGAATCCAGGACTATGCCTAATCGGCATCAGATCAGGCAAGATGGACCCCCGCCTTCGCGGGGGTGACAGGGGTTGCCTAATGAATTGGACGCTACGGCTATCTCAGAACGATTGCCCTGAACAAGTGCCCCGTTTTGTTCACGGGCAGTGCGAGGCGTACACTCTTGTTCGTGACGATGGACGATTCGGAGAGCGATTGGAGGAGTTCTTGAGCATGCGCAGGATGTCTTTTGTTCTGACCT
The DNA here is from genome assembly GCA_023384315.1 of Candidatus Hydrogenedentota bacterium. GTDB lineage: Bacteria > Hydrogenedentota > Hydrogenedentia > Hydrogenedentales > SLHB01 > JAHDWY01. The sequence continues at coordinate 4,908 of JAHDWY010000301.1, forward strand.
TGGGACTGATTGGTGTGGCATCGACGTTCGGACACGATTCGGCGGTCGACAGCATCGAGGCGGACGTGCCCACGGAGGCCAAGCCCTGGACCAGTCTTGATTTTCACAACGATCCCGATCATTTCCAGTTTGCCGTAGTCACGGACAATGCCGGCGGGCCGCGCCCGGGGATCTTCTCCGAAGCCGTGGACAAGTTAAACCTGCTGCAACCCGAGTTCGTGATGAGCATCGGGGATTTCATCGAGGGCTACGAGGACACGCGCGAAGCGCTCAACAATCAGTGGGACCATTTCATGGCGATTGTCGCCGGGTTCGAAATGCCCTTCTTTTTCGTGCCGGGGAATCACGACGTGGGCCGGCCGCTTTGGGCCGAGATCTACAATGAACGGTTCGGCGTGCCGTATTACCATTTCGTCTACAAGGACGTACTCTTCCTCTGCCTGTCCACCAACGACGCGCCCGACAACGGTACGGGAATCGGCGACGAACAGATCGCTTACGCGAAGCGAGTGCTCGCGGAACATCCGGACGTGCGGTGGACGCTGGTCTTTCAACATAAGCCGTTGTGGAACGACAAGGGCGCGCAAGGATGGCCGGAGATCCAGGAGGCGTTGAAGGGGCGGAATTGCACCGTATTCGCCGGCCACACGCACAATTACCTGAGTCAGGAAAGCGAGGGCATTTCGTACATTACCATGGCCACAACGGGGGGCGGCTCGCGATTGCGCGGCACGGCCTATGGCGAGTTCGACGGCGTGGTTTGGGTCACGATGAGGGACGACGGCCCACGGGTCGTGAATCTTCTCCTGGACGGAATTCTGGATCGCCAGTTCCGCACGCCCGAAACCATGAAGGAACTCGCCCTCTTTCAGAAAGACGAGGCCATCACGGCGACGCCAGTTCTTTTCGAAGGAGATTCGTTCGAGTCCGGCGTATCGACGGTAGCCATTACGAATCCGTCCGCCGCGCCGCTGCGTGTCAAGGTGTTGACGGAGACTATTGATGGAGTGCGGGCGGAACCAAGCACCATTGCGACGCTGATTCCGGGGTCCTCTCAACATACGACAGAGCTGCGCATTACATCCGATACGGGCCTGCCTTTGCC
>JAHDWY010000302.1 GCA_023384315.1 Candidatus Hydrogenedentota bacterium
AGTGCGAGTGCGCCTTTTGTATAGGCCGTATCCGAACCGGTCAACGCGATTTCGTCGTTGACTGTGATGGAGATGTCATTCTCCCTCATGGTCGCGGTCACCGCGTTCCAGTCGTCCGCCCGGACGGAATCCACAGCGGCGGATTGCGCGCCGAAAACGGGACCCACGCCGTGGGGATCGGTCAAACCGCCCATAGCGCCTGTGCCCGTGGTGTCGATAGCGAAACGATAGCCATAGAGCACACGTGGTGCACTGGCCGCATCGATTCCGTCCGGCAAGGGGAGTGCAGGAAGCCGGTGTGCGCGCAAATAGATTCCGCCGGTTGCAGGGTCTTGTGTCCGAAACTCCGCGCTCATCGAGAAGTCAATGAGCGTCTGATCGCACAGGAGCACCGCGGGTTCGTCAGCCGTTCCCTTGCCGATGACGACACCGTCTTCGACAGCCCAGTCGCCGCTGACGACGGTCCAACCGCTCAGATCATTCGGGGGGGTGATGACATTCCAGAGCTCCGCGTACGCAGTGCCCACCAACATCAATGACGTAAGTATGGCAAACGCTCTCACGTTAATCTCCCTATGCTCGAACCACGAAAACCGCGTTGCCGAGGCGAAAGTGGTGAACCAATTCGTCTTCCTTGCAGACTATTTGCTGAAGCGGTAGATGTGGACGTCGAACCGTCTCCAGTCGTCCGTGATGGCGCCGTTCTCAATCCGCACGTTCCGGTTTTCATTCAGTACCGTGCAGTTGGTCCATCCGTCGAGGCCGGACAACGTCGCGCGGCACGGATTCTTGTCGGCGTTGCAGGTGAACAGGTACAAGCTGCCGTCGTGCTCCTTGGCGAGCCATTGCACGCCATCGTCCACGGAACGGCCTAATTCATGATAGTCGATCTCGAGAGCGAGATTGGAGCTGCGTTCCGCCAGGGGTTCGGCCAAATCGGCGACCTCGCGCACGACCCGTTTCAGGTCGGTCCAGAACTGCGAGGGTTGCGGCGTATACGCCGTGCCCCAATAGATGATTCCATTCGCGCCTTTGATCAAGGATTGGAATGCCATGAACCGGCTTTGCGCATAAGTGGGGTATAGGATCTTTTCTTCGCGCCGTTCAGCTTCGTCGACGAGCATCTCCCACGCAAAGCCCTGGAGCACCATGACCAGCGGACGGTTCGGCCCGGTCACTTCGCGCATCTTGTCCACGTAATCGCCGACCTGGCTGATGTAGATGTTGTTGAGATCGCCCTGGTGGCCGTCTTCAAACAGCGCGTAGCTGTGCTTGAGTCCGCCGGGATTGACGGGGTAGATGTCCATGGCGACGATATCGGTGCCATCGTTATAGGCGCGCATGGTCTTGACGAGATTGGTGGGCGCGTGATTGGTATAGAGCAGGTGGTTCGGATCGGCGCCTTTGATAATCGGGTATGCTTCGATCAAGGCCTCGGCAGGAATGCGCGCTTCCGCTTTCATCCACGTCCAGGCGGGCTCGTCGACCGTTTCCAGAAAGGCCAGCGCGGGATGATCCTTCACGGCATTCACCGCGTCGAGAATCTTCTGCGCGCTTTCCTCGCGCGTGTCGGGATCGAGCGTGCCCGCATTGGTCCACGCCATCAATCCTGCGGTGTGGATCATGTCGAGCGTATTCGCGTTGCCATGCACCAGGTTGAAACCTGTTTCCGCGAGTTCGTCGTAGGCGGCTTGATTGGGTTCCGGAGCGGTGTGGCGATTCCCAACGTGGTAGGTGCCGATGATAATGGTGCGTTTGCCATCGACCGTAATGGCGCCATCGTCGTCGTAAGCGGTAACCAGCGGGGCCGCGGCTGCGGGGACAGTCGCGCTGCACGCCGCCAGCAATCCTATCCCCAGAGCGGCCGTGAACTGCAGGTCAAGCGGCATGGCAATGTACTCCTACTCCTAATCGTTCCCCCGTGTGCAAGCTCATTTGATAAGGGGCAGCGTTTGTTTGAACTCCGGCGTTCCCGCCTCCCGAAGAATCTCGAAGAGGGCCATTTCCGTCGTGACGAGTTCTACGCCGGCCCGCTCGAGGCGGTGAAGCCCGGCCTCGTATTCGGGCTGCAACCGCGACCCCACGGCGTCTCGCGGCACGAAGACTTCATAGCCTTCGTCGATCGCCATCAGCGCCGTCTGCAATACGCACACGTGGGCCTCGATACCGGTCAACAGAAGCTGTTTCCGCTTCGTCGAAGCGATAGCATCGGCAATGGCGGGGTCTCCAAGGCATCCAAACGCCGTCTTTTCCAAGGGCGCGATGCCTTCGAGTTCGGCTGCAAGGCAGGGGACCGTGTGGCCAAGGCCCTTTGGGTATTGTTCGGAAGCCAGGATAGGGATACCCAGGCCGCGGGAGAATTTCACGAGTTTGATGGCCTGATCCAAGACGGCTTGGTGACCTAAAATCTTGGGCAGGAGTTTTTCTTGAAAGTCGATAACGACCAATGCCGTGGTTTGTCTGTCAAGCATGGATTTTGTCGTTTCCCGAATGTGGATTGCTGCGGCTCGCGAGGGCACACGACCCGTGCCGGGCATTATACGGGTGGAAACGGGAACCCTTCAACGGATTCGGAACGAAGAACCTACTCGAACCGGTCGCCTGAATCTTTGCCCCTGCGCCGGCGTTCCCGCAATGCGTTCGCCTTGTAAAACAACGCGGGGTCGATAATGGGATCGTGAATCCCCTGCGTTTCCACATCGCCGTAGCTGACGCGGCCGCGGTAGGTCCGGTTGGAGAGGATAATGGCGATGGCCTGCCGCGACCACTTGTTGCCTTTGCGGGTAAAGATGCCCTTGGAATGCAGGTATGATACGACCTTTCCGGTACTGCGGGTGTTCAAGTATTCGCGAAAGATGATGCGGACCACCTCGGCTTCGCGGTCATCGACAACGAGCGGCTTCTCGCCGTCCCCGCCGCGCCGATATCCGTATGGAGCGGGGCCCGTGCCGTAGCGGCCCTGTTGAACCGCGCTCAATTGGCCGCGCTTGACCTTTGCCCCGTGGGACAGGCGGCCGGCCTGTTCGATGGTTTCCCCCATGACCCCGCGCGCTCCCCCTTCGTGATGTACAGCCGATTCAGGGGCCTCGCGTTCATCCTGCCCGATGGCGGGCTTAGGGCTCGTCGAATGTTCGATCGATTCCATTGCGCCTATCTGCCAGTCTGCTATGGTGCAGCCTTGAATTCGGGACGGCATTGCACCCTTTCCTTCAAGTGCACTTGAAGGTATTGCCGCCGAATTCGTGTTCCCAAGTGTTCTGTAGTAAGTTTAGATGAGAATGGGGATAATGTCAACTATTTCCTTCTTCTTGATAGTGCGATTCTTGGGCGCTTTTCTCAGTCTATTGGCATGCGTGTCAGTCGTTGACCTCCACCGATTTTTGGTTTTACTACGCAACGAACTGAAAAATAATAACTTAAGAGTAAAATACAACTGGGCCATCCTCGCTGAGAATGGCCCAGTTCACGTTTTACAAGATTTGAGACGACGCCCTATTTCGCTTTCTTCTTTCCCTTGGCGAGCGCGGTAAGCGAATTGGGGGTCGCGCTGTATGGGCCGGCGTCGGATGCGTAGCTTTTTTCCGCCACTTCCGAAACTTCGGCCTTCGTCATTCCCGCCGCCTTCGCTTCGGCAACGACTTCGTGCATACGGCCGATGATTCGTTTCCGGCAATCCTCGCGGCACTTCGCTTCGATGCCCTTGTTCACGAAGACGCCCATGCCACGGCGCGTGTACAAAAGCCCCATCACCTCCAGGTCGCGGTAGGCTTTTGCCACCGTGTTGGGGTTGACACCGAGTCGTTCTGAAAGTTCGCGCACGGACGGCAGCTGATCGCCGGCTTTGAGCTTCCCCGATGCGATGGCGAATTGCACGTGATTTTCAATTTGCACGTACACAGCCACGCTGCTGTTGATGTCGATACTGGAGAGCATCTTGACTTCCTCCTCTCGTTACCGCATCGTTATCGTACGATGCGTTGCCCAATCCTCAGACAAGTTTGGTACGGCCAAACGGGTCGTGAGTACGCGTGAGCACATGAGCCTATGTCTAGTTCATGTGCGTTCTATTGTATCTAGTATATAAGCAGGATGCAACATAAATGTAGCTGCGGATTACGGGAGTAGTGAGATGAAGAGAATGGGTAGAACGTGGTGGGGCCTGGCCCTGATGGGGTGGAGCCTCGCAATCCCGGCACTTTGTGCGGGCGCCGCCGAGGGCGCCGCCCCTGCGGCGGGTGAAGGTTCCCTGTTTGTCGAGGTAACCAATGTCCTGCAGCAGAACCTCCCCGGCAAGATTGAGGTGTACCCGGCTCAAGGCGGGGAAAAGCGGATGTACCGGCTCGACGATGGCAAAGTGATGACATCCATTCCCGCGGGGGAATATGTGGTCTATGTCTATGTGTACGACTGGGATATTCCGATTATGGCGGATATCCAGCCGGTGACTATCGCGCCTGGCGGCGTTGGGACGGTCTCGACGGAGCTGGTCCTTGGAGCGGGCGGCAATCGGCCCCTGCGCACCTTTGACCAAGATTATGATCTTGTCTTAGACAGGGTGGAACTGGCGGCAAAAACGGACCCGACGGATCCGGACAGTTTTCCCAATTCCGAGTTGATCCCCTTCGATTCGCCGGTCCTGTCCAAGGAGGCGGGCTGGTACAAAGGCGACCTCCACGTCCGCTCGATTCATGGCGGCGGGAAAGAATCGGTGAAGGAACTGGTGGCCCGGGCGGAGAAGCGCGGCCTGGACTTCATCGCCATCACCGACCGAAACACGATGGAGGCTTGCTTCGATCCCGAGTTTCAGTCGTCCAAGGTTGTGCTCATTCCGGCGATGGAATGGGGCTCGGACGATCGCGGCGTCGCGCTCATATACGGGCCCCACACGGTCCCGGAGCTGACGAGCGACATCCGGGACGACCAGGGCGTATGCCAACGGGTCCAGGCACAGGGGGGGATCTTTGCCGTGGCGCACCCGTGTTTTCCTAACGCGCCGTGGCAGCGCGGCCTGAGCTATGTGAACGCGATCGAGGTCTGGTGCCGGGATTATCGCGCTGTCCCGCCGGTGGCGCTGGAGGCGTTCGTTCCGGAGTATGCGCGGCGGGTGGATGGAAAACTCGCCTACTCCATTTCACGGGCCGTGTCCGTGCCGAATCTCTCCGCCAACGGGCAAGCGGTTATGTTCTGGGACTACGAACTGGTGCGGGGCTTGAAGGCCGCTCCAATCGCGGGGAGCTTGTCGTCGAGTCCGGAGGTGCCATTGGGTTCGCCTGTCACCTGGGTCTACGCGCCGGAGAAATCGGTACGCGGAATTCTGTACGGGTTGCGGCAAGGCAGGACGGTTGTCGCCTCCGACCCGGATGGGCCTTTCCTGGTTCTCACGGCGGACGTGAAGCAGGAAAAAGACAAGGTCGTCATCACGGAAGCGGACCTGGAACGCGATACGCTCATGGCCGAGAAGAAGACCCAGGGCACGCTTGGCCCAGCGGACGTCGGTATTGGCGGCGTCATTCCGCTGCAAATGCCGGTGAATCTCGTGGCGAACGTGAAGAATGCGAAGGGTTTGAAACTCGAGATACTGCGTAACGGATGGCCCATCATGACGAAGAAGGTAAACTCCGGCAAGCCGGAACTGTTTGGTATCTCGGAGAACCCGTCGTCTTACCAGGTCTACCGGGCGCGCCTGATTCGTACGCCGGAGAACGAAGGGTACGGGGCCGTGGATGTCGTGGCAATGACGGGCCCCATCTACGCGCAGAATATTGTGCCCATCATTGCGGATTCGGAGAATCCCCTCGACATCTGGCTGAAGATTGAGAATAAAAACATGGAACCGGTTCCGGTGTCTGCGACGATTGAGGAAGATGGCAAGCAATGGGTGCGCACGCAAGGCGGACCGGTGCAACCCATCCGGCAGGATGAATTCCAGTTGCCTCCGGACGCGCAGGTACAAACGATTGAGACGCGGCCGTTGCGCTAAACGTCAGGCGAACCGTTATT
>JAHDWY010000303.1:0-2432 GCA_023384315.1 Candidatus Hydrogenedentota bacterium
GCCGACGGAGTTTCCCGAGGGGCTCATGCTCGCCGCCGTTCCGGCGCGTGAGGTTCCGTATGATGCATTCGTCTGCCCGAAGTGGCCGCATCTGGACGATATGCCGGCCGGTTCGAAGGTGGGCACGTCGAGTCTTCGCAGACAGGCGCAGGTACTCGCGCGACGGCCGGATCTGCGCGTAGTCGATCTCCGGGGCAATGTGGAGACTCGTTTGCGCAAAGTGCAGGAAGGAGTCGTCGACGCGGCAATCGTTGCCTGCGCAGGGCTAGAGCGCCTGGGATTGTACGAGGCCATCACCGCGCGGCTTGAAGAGGACATCATGATCTCAGCTCCGGCACAGGGCGCACTCGGCCTGGAAATTCGTTCCAACGACGAGGACACCGCGCGGATTCTGGAATCGGTCTCGGATCCCGTGGCGACCGTCGAAGTGACCGCGGAACGGTCATGTCTGGCCGCATTGGAGGGCGGTTGCCAGGTTCCGATAGGTGCGCTTGCCCGCCTAAGTGGAACCACGCTCCGGCTCACGGCCTGCGTGTGCAGTCTGGACGGTTCGACGGTGCTGCGCACGGAGTGCGAAGGCCACGCGAGCGAAGCCATCGACATGGGCAAACAGGCGGCGCAAAACCTGCTCGGTCAAGGGGCTTCGGAATTGATTGCGGCGACGCGATGAATCCTGCACAGGGAAAAGTCTGGCTGGTGGGTGCAGGCCCTGGCGATCCCGGGCTGCTGACTATACGCGGCAAGGAGTGTCTCGAACACGCCGATGTCGTCATCTACGATTCCCTGGCCAATGAGGCACTGCTCGACTACGCCCCTACCGCCGAGCACATTTTCGCAGGGAAGGCGACCGACAAACATATGCTCTTGCAGGACGAAATCAATCGCGTGATGCGCGAACAAGCCTCGCAGGGCAAACGGGTCGTTCGCCTAAAAGGGGGGGACCCGTTCGTGTTTGGCCGCGGCGGCGAAGAAGCGCTGGTGCTGGCGGACGCGGGCATCGCTTTCGAAATCGTGCCGGGTATTACGGCCGGAATCGCGGGTCCTGCTTATGCGGGCATTCCAGTAACCCACCGCGGGTTGGCCACGTGCTACACGCTGATTACCGGGCACGACGCCGAGGCTTTGGAAACGGACGACGAGGATCTTTCGCAACTCCTCCTTCGCGGAACGCTGGTGTTTTACATGGGCGTACGAAATCTACCCCGTATCGCGGCGCAACTGGTCGCGCTGGGCCGCCCAGACACGACTCCCGCGGCGATTGTTCAATGGGGGACCGACCCAAAGCAGCGAACCGCGGTCGGTACCTTGGCCGATATTGCCGAGCGCGCGCATGACGAATGCATTCAGCCGCCCGCCATCATTGTCGTTGGGGAGGTCGTATCGCTTCACGATACCCTTTCCTGGTTTGAAAGCCGTCCGCTTTTCGGAAAGCGCATTGTGGTGACTCGGGCGCGCAGCCAGGCGAGTGATCTGGTGCGGCACCTGCAAGAATTGGGCGCTGACGTATTTGAATTCCCGACCATTGCCATTGAACCCCCAGAAAATCCGGAGCCTTTCGATCCGGTCAACACCTATGATTGGATCGTGCTGACCAGCGTAAATGCCGTGGAGATGCTGTTCGAGCGAATGGATAATTTAGGTCAGGACGCGCGGGATCTCGCAGGCGTGCGGCTATGCGTCATCGGATCGGCAACGTCCGAGGCGGTCAGGCGCCGCTTCCTGCGCGTCGATCTCATGCCGGAAAAGTACGTTGCCGAGTATTTGATGGCCGCGTTGCTCGCGCAGGAGCCGGACCTGGCGGGGAAACGCTTTCTATTGCCGCGCGCGGACATTGCCCGCAGCTTTCTGCCGGAGGAACTTCGCAAGCATGGCGCAGACGTGACGGAAGTGGTCGCGTATCGCACGGTCGTTCCGCGAACTCCGGATTCGCTGGCGGAACGTCTGGCGACATACCGGCCCGATTTGGTTACGTTTACCAGTTCATCCACGGCGCGAAACTTTTATGAAATGCTCGGCGCGGAACGGATCGCGCGATTGAAACAAACCGCGAAGTTCGGCGCCATTGGACCGATTACGGCAAAGACCGCGGGGTCGCTGGGGATGCCCGTGACGATTGAACCGGACACCCACGATATTCCGAACTTCGTTCGTGCTATTGTTGACGGGCTGGGCCGCGAGGCCACCGAAGCAGGCAGATGACAAGAGGAGTTCCCTGGTGAGTTTTCCGATCGTTCGCATGCGAAGATTGCGCCGTTCCGCCACGTTGCGGCGCATGGGCTTCACGCGCGTGCTGGCGCTCGATGGGGGCATGAAAGCCTGGCGCGAACAGGGATTCCCAGTCGAGACCTAGGCGTGAACATCCTGAGCGTCGGGGTGCCTGCGAAAATACGCGACCGCGAACGCGCAGCTGGCGCGGAGCCGCCGCTTTGTCG
>JAHDWY010000303.1:2442-5999 GCA_023384315.1 Candidatus Hydrogenedentota bacterium
CGGACAACCTGATCATGCCACTGTTCGTGCGGCCCGGCTCCGGTGTCAAGAACGAGATCAAATCGATGCCGGGAAACTATCAGTTCTCGGTCGACACGCTTGTCGACGAGGCGAAGTCCATCGAACAGGCAGGCGTACCCGCGGTGATTCTCTTCGGCATTCCGGAATCGAAGGACGCCCACGGCTCGGCAGCGTATAGCGAAGACGCCATCGTGTGCCGGGCGATCGAGAACATCAAAACGGCCTGTCCGGACCTGTGTGTCATCACCGACGTGTGCCTCTGTGAATACACCGATCACGGCCACTGCGGCATCGTGCACCAACGGGCCGACGGCTTGCAGGATGTGGACAACGACAAGACCTTGCCGCTGCTCGCGCGGGAGGCCGTGGCCCACGCCAAAGCCGGCGCCGACATGGTGGCACCGTCGGATATGATGGATGGGAGAGTCGCCGCGATTCGCGATGGTCTGGACGACGAAGGCTTCAGTCACGTTCCCATCATGGCGTACAGCGCGAAATATGCGTCCGCGTTCTATGGTCCGTTCCGCGATGCCGCGGAATCGCCGCCGCAATTTGGCGATCGCACAACCTACCAGATGGACCCGCCGAACGCCCGGGAAGCGGAGCGCGAGATTGCGCTGGACATCGAGGAAGGAGCGGACATTGTAATGGTAAAGCCCGCGCTGGCGTATCTTGATATCATCAAGATGGCGGCGGAAAGCTTCGACGTGCCCGTGGCTGCGTATCATGTCTCCGGCGAGTTCTCCATGGTAAAGGCGGCAGCGGCCAACGGATGGATCGATGAGAAGCGGGCCGCATTGGAAGTGTTGACGGCGATCCGGCGGGCCGGCGCGTCGATGATTCTCACCTATTGGGCCAAGGACGCGGCGGGATGGCTGGGGCGTTAGCCCGAGCAATTCCGCTACGCTACGATAAGGAGGAACGGCATCATGCAACGAGCAACCATCCCGGCGGAACGGCTGCCACGCAAAGCGGTGAGCGATTTCTTTGAAAGCATTCAGCCCATTATCGAGATTCTGGACTATCTCAGCAATGAGATCTTTCGTGTGTTCTTTTTCATCGTGGACCTGTTGACGTTGGTCGCAAGCATCTGAATATGAACGCGATTTGTCGCCCCGTTTTTGTGTTCCTGGTGTCCGTAGTGGCAGTCATGGCCGGCGCGTCCGAGTCGAACTCCGCCGCGCTCAGCGCACATGGCAAGCCCTCGCCGGACGACGCGGCCAGCGCATCGGATACGTCGACGGAATCCGCTGCGCGGCGGGTTACGCCCTTTACCCTGGAAGACCAGTTTGGCGCCAGCCATACGTATTCGTTTCCTCGAACCCGGGTGAGTGTGCTTCTGCTGGCCGATAAGGAAGGCTCGAAGCAAGTCGAAAGTTGGGTCGTGCCGCTCCATGAACGATACGGTGGCCGGGTGGATATCCATGGTGTGGCCGAGTTGAGTGCAGTGCCCGAGCTGATGCGGGGGATCGTCCGGTTCTTCTTTAAACGGAATTCGGAACGCCCGATCATGATGGATTGGGAGGGCGCCGTGACCGAGTCGTTCGATTCGGAACCGGGACTCGTGAACGTCTATGTCGTCGACACGTTGGGCCGAATCGTATGCGAACGGTCCGGCGAGGCGACCCTGGATACGCTCGCCGACATCACCGCAACCGTGGACAGACTATTGGCGAACCCGGAAACGCGGCAGGCCGCTGCTTCGAAATTGGAGTAGATCGGAATCCATTTTCAGTATGACTGCGTATATCCTCAAGCGCGAGCAACGCGTGCCCTATTCGCTCGATGAAGTGTTTGCATTTTTCTCGCAAGCAGCGAATCTGCAGCGCATCACACCGCCCTCGTTGAATTTTTGCATCCTCACACCGCCGCCCCTCCGCATGCGGGAGGGCGCGCTGATCGACTACACGCTGCGCATTTTTGGGGTGCCGATTCATTGGCGCACCCTGATCACGACGTACGATCCGCCGCACCGGTTTGTGGACGAGCAGATCAAGGGCCCCTACGTATTCTGGCACCACACGCACACGTTCCGGGAAGACGATGACGGCACGATCATCGGCGATGAAGTGCGCTACGTGCTTCCGTTCGGCGCTTTGGGCCGGCTTATGCACGCCGTGTATGTGCGGCGGGATTTGGAGCGAATCTTCGATTACCGCGAAGAGGTGATCGCGCAGGTATTTGCGGCCCAATAGGCTGCGATTCTTGAGTCGCCGCGGCGCAATCCGTACAATATTTGGAGTGGGGCCGCCCTGAATCAGGGCACAATCAAAGGACATACGGGGTGATCCTTCCGGACCGGCGAATCAAGGAATTGTTGAAGCAGGGCGATCTGTCCATCGAGCCGCTTGATGCGGTACAGATCGGTCCGGCGTCGGTGGACCTGCGTTTGGGCACTACGTTTCTTACGCCGCGCACGACGGATGGCTTGTTCTCCATGTCGGAGCCGATAGAGTACGAACGCGTCGAAGGCTCCTCCTTCGTCATTCCCGCCCACGGGTTCGTCCTCGCCACCACGCGGGAAGTCATCACGCTGCCGGATTACCTGACCGCCTTTGTTGAAGGACGAAGTTCCATCGGCCGGCTGGGGCTCTTCATTCAAAATGCCGGATGGGTGGACCCCGGTTTTGAAGGCGCGATCACACTCGAACTCTTCAACGCCAACCATGCGCCCATGCGGATCGAAGCCGGACGCCGCATCTGCCAGTTGGTCATCGCCCTGTCCGATGGACCCGTCGAGTCGCCATATCGCGGCAAGTATCAGGGCCAGCGCGAAACGACGGGCTCACGGGCCTTCATGGACACCGAAGTGGGCGAAGGCTAGATTTGTTCTTCCAGGTACTCGCGCAACGCCACCGCGTTGTTGATGTCGGTGTCCTTCGCAGCGTAGATCAGCGTAATTCGACCGTTCTTCGCGTACTCAACCAATTCGGCTACTGCATCCGGCTGTGCGTCGAGTTCCTTTCGGTAGCGGACCTTGAATTCCTCCCACTTCTCCGGATCGTGACCGTACCACTTGCGAAGCTCGTTGCTGGGCGCGATTTCTTTCATCCAGGAATCGACGGAGAGTTCGTCTTTCGATACACCGCGCGGCCAGAGTCTGTCGACGAGAATTCGTTTCCCGTCGTTCTTCGTCGGAGGATCGTATGCACGACGAATCCATATGGACATGGACCAGCCTCCACTTCGGCAGAACCGCTAACCACAGGGTCGTTCGCCCCGCTTTAGACGTTCGTTGATCGCGCGAATCGTGTCGGGAACGCCGGCGATCGTTTCGACGACATAGTGCGCGCAGGCATCGACTAGCCGTTGACGAGCGCGGGCTTTCACTTCCGCGCGGCGTTCCGGCGAAAGGGCGGCAAGCTCCGCTTCCGATAGTCCGACCTCGTTGCCGTGTTCGACGACGCCAATGGTCCACATGCCCGCGTTGAGACCCTCGCCGATGTCCGCGACTGTGTCGCCCACCTTCACGACGGCCTCCATGGGATAGACACCGAGCTGCTTCGCCGCTTCCAATGCCATCCAGGGTGCGGGCC
>JAHDWY010000304.1 GCA_023384315.1 Candidatus Hydrogenedentota bacterium
GTTCTGTGGCCCGCGACCGATCACAAATCGATCTTCTCCGCTGTGAAACACCCGCTGCCGGCTCCCGAAATCGAAAACGTCCCATCGGTGATTTCGGTGGAGTTGACGGAGAGGCCACCGGTGAACATGGCCGTTTGAGGGGTAGTAAACTGCACCGTAATCGTGCTCCCGTTGAGATCCCAGGTCCCCAGATAGAGATTGCCGATGTACCACTCCGCGGTTCCGTTGGCGTGCAATACGAAGCCATAGAAGCCGTCGGTGCTGGCGTCGCAAGACTCGTCGAGGTACGTTCTCCAGGTCCCTTCTACCATGGACCCGGCCAGGGGGCATCCGGTGAGAGCGAGTGCGAGAGCGACAAAACAGAGCGGTGCGAGGAATTGTTGTCTTGGCATTATCGCTTCCTCCAAAAGGGGGTTGAGAAATCCTGCCCCAAGACTGCAGTTCATGAAATACCCAGGAATTGACCACTGCTGACCCTACAACACTGTAATGTATTCATCACGTGATTACTGCGCCGCAAGAGGTTACGTCAATGGATGGTCTGTCGCGGGTCTCACCGCCCCATGGCCGTCTTCGCATGAACCGCACTGAACGACTGGGAATTCCCAATCTCAGCTAGAAACCGACCGGTTCGACGAGTAGACTGGTGAATCGCCGCAGAAATTGTTGGTTGCGAAAGAAGGGGGTTGAGATGGAACGGAGCAAACAGCTTTGGAGCCTTGACTGCAAGTCATGGGCGATTATTCTGGGAGTGTTAGCTATGTCGGTGCCCGTATATGCGCAAGAGCGGCAAATTACGGATTCGCCCAAGAATCACAACCTGGACAACAACGACAACTTTTCTCCCGACGGACGTTTTCTGTGTTACGACACGCGCGAGACTCTCGGTTCAGGGATCGGAAACTCCCAATCCATCGAAAATGTGGAGATTGCCACCGGATTAGAGACCATTCTGTACGCCCCCGAAAAGACAATTATCGGCGAGAATGCGGCGCCTGGCGTCGGCGCGTGCACGTGGTCGCCGGTGGCAAACAAGGTGGCGTTCATCCATGGACCTCCGGTCGACGAAGTCGACACGCGGGGCTACTACGACAAGCCGAACCGCAATGGCGCGGAAGTCGTCGCAGACGGAAGCCAGGCGCGGACCTGGCTGGATTACCGGGATGTGGATACCGCGCGCGACACCTTGCCCGGTGCGCACCGCGGCGGCACGCACCGGCACGAGTATGCGCTCGACGGCAAGCGGATTGGATTCACCTACGATGATTTCCTGCTCCCGCAATACGGGCGCACGGTGGGCTATATGGAACCGCGCGACGATGCGCCCGGGAATGCGAGCCACTACTTCGCGCTGTTGGTCCCGGTCGCGCCTCTGGGCGAATCGAAACCCGGCGAGATCGAAATCGCTTCCGGGGATTCCTGGATTGGGTTGCACGGCACCATGCGCGCGTTCATCGGAAAAGTTCGTGCGGAAGACGGGGAATTGTACGAGGAATCTCTGTACGTCATCGATGTCCCGACAAACGTCGATATTACGACGGCCGATTCCGGATCGCCAACGCGTTATCCGTCGCCGCCGAAGGGCGTGTCGATCCGTAGGCTGACCCACGGGAAAGCCAAGGGCACTATTCGCGGTACGGTCGAAGGCGATCGAATCGCCTACTATGGTGAAGCGGCGGACGGCACTTCCCAAATCTTCGTCATTCCGTCGGATGGCTCGGATCGCGATCCCGATCCGAAGAAACATCCCGTGCAGGCGACGCAGTTCCCGGAAGGTACCGATTCAGGATTGCGCTGGCATCCGAGCGGCAATTCCATTGCGTGCATCAGTAACGGCGGCATCGCAGTAACCTGCGTTAAGCCGGGTCCCGATTTCGGGAAGTCCGTGTTCCTCACGCCGGAAGGCGACACGGAGCGCATCGATCTGGTCTGGTCGCCGGACGGCGGTGTGCTCGCCTACGGCAAGCAAGTGCCGACAATGGATTCGGACGGCAAGCCGTTCAAGACGTATGCGGGCGAAGACCCTTTTCAGATTTACGTTTGCGATTTTCCCGATGCGGATGGTGATGGCGTGGCGGACTCGATTTGATGCAATGCGAGGCCATGCGCAAAGGTAATGAAAGTTGTAAGGGTCGCTGGGGGCGAGTCCCGGCGACGTGACAAGGGAGACCATCATGA
Source organism: Candidatus Hydrogenedentota bacterium (assembly GCA_023384315.1). Lineage (GTDB taxonomy): Bacteria > Hydrogenedentota > Hydrogenedentia > Hydrogenedentales > SLHB01 > JAHDWY01. The sequence continues at coordinate 2,179 of JAHDWY010000304.1, forward strand.
GTGGAATCAATCGACGAGATTTTTTGCGTGCCGCTACAACTACGGCGGCGGCTGCGAGCTTGGCCGGTTCCTTTTCGATCAACGCCCAAGGCGCGAATGAGAAGGTAGTCCTCGGGATCATGGGCGTGCGCGGACGCGGCAGCTTTCTCGGTCCTGAATTCGCGAAACGCGACGACGTGATCCTGAAGTACATCGCCGACCCCGACAGCCGCTTGTTCTCGATCCGCTCGAAAGGCATCGAAGACGCCTGCGGAACTGCGCCGCAATGCGTGCAGGATTTCCGCCAGATCCTCGATGACCCGGAGCTGGACGGCGTCATCATGGCGACACCGAATCATTGGCATGCCTTGGGGACGGTCCTGGCCTGTCAGGCGGGGAAAGATGTGTACGTCGAAAAGCCGACCTGCCACAACATCTGGGAAGGCCGCAAAATGGTCGAGGCCGCGCGGAAATACGACCGCGTCGTGCAGGTGGGTTATCAGAACCGCAGCTCTCAGTACTGCTGGCAGGCGAAGGAGTACATCGAGTCCGAAGAGTTTGGCGACGTCCACTTCGTGCGCGTGGTGAACAGCAAGGTGCGCGGCACGATCGGGAAGAAAGAGGACGGCGAACCGCCGGAGGGTGTGGACTACGATCTCTGGTTGGGTCCGGCGCCAAAGATGCCGTTCAACGATAACCGCTTCCACTATGCGTGGAACTGGTTCTGGGAATTCGGCGCCGGCGACATCGCGAACGACGGCACTCACCAGATCGATATCGCGCGCTGGATCACGGGGTTGACGTGTCCGAAGTCCGTGTACTCAACAGGCGGCATGCTGTTCTTCAATGACGATCAGGAGACGCCGGACACGCATGTCGTGAACTGGGATTTCGATGGCATTACCATGGTCTTCGAGCAGGTGCTCTGGGCGCCGTACATGCTCAAGACGCCAATGGAGATCCGCGACCAGGACGTGCTGCCGAACTGGCCCTTCAGCGGAACGCGTTTCGAAGTCTACGGCACGAAGCAGTTCATGTACTTTGGCCGGCACGGCGGCGGCTGGCAGGCCTACAACGCCGACGGCGAGGTCGCCTTCACGCAACACGGCAACTTCGCGAACGCGGAGCACATGGAGAATTTCATCGACTGCATCCGCACGCGCAAGCGCCCGAACGGCGACATCCTGGAAGGCCACCTTTCCACCAGCCTCAGCCACTACGGCAACGCCGCGTACCGCACGGGCCGCAAACTCCACATCGACGCCGAAACCGAGACCTTCATCGACGACGACGAAGCCAACGCCATGATCAAACGCGTCGGCCGCGAGCCGTTCCAAATGCCGGAGGTGGTGTAGAAGTGGTAGTGTTCAGTCGACAAATTCCTGATTGGTGTGGAGACAAAGGTGCCTAGACTCTCTGATATCCGTAAGATTGCCGGCTTCTCCTGTGAATAGTGCCGCGTTTGCTATCGTGGTCCTCGTTAATGCCACGGGCATCAGCGGAGCCGACTTCCCCTCCGTGCAGGCGGTGCCGTTGCCGGGGCATCAGATTGCGTTTGAGATCGACGGCGAGGAAGTCGCGCGGTACCACGCCGCTCCCGATGCGCCGAAGCCCTACCTGTTTCCCCTGATCGGTCCGAGCGGCAAGCGGTTGACGTCCATGGCGCATCCGGTGGACCCGCATGGGCACCGGCACCACCGCTCCCTGTGGATCGGGCACGCGGACGTGAACGGGTACGACTTCTGGGCGGAGAACAACGACAACCGCATCGTCTTCGAGAAGTTGGTGCGCTTCGAGAGCGGGGGAGACTCCGCGTCGTTCGCCGTGACGCACCTGTGGCGGACGGGGGAGGGGAACGACCTGCTTCGCGACACGCGCACGTGGGCCTTGCGGAGACTCGAAGGCGGCGAGTACTACCTCGATCTGAAGCTGGTCTTCGAAACCATTGAGCAACCCGTGACGTTCGGCGCAACGCCATACGGCCTCCTCGGCGTGCGCGTCGCGCCGACGATGACGGTGGCCGTGGGCGGCGGTACAATTCTCAACGCCCAAGGAAAAGTCAACGAGGCCAAGGTCCACTGGCAACCCACCGAGTGGGTTGACTTCTCCGGTCAGGTCGCCGCGGACGCTGTAAACGGCATCACCCTGTTTGACCATCCCAAGAACCCGGGGCATCCGCCGCCGTTTCACGTGCGCGACGAAGGCTGGATATCGCCGTGCTTCTCGAAAGACGCGCTCGCGACGGTCGAGGTTGGGCAGCCCCTGACGCTCCGATACCGGTTGTACGTGCACGGTTCGCAGAAGGACGCGGTCGCTCTCGCCGGTCATTGGTCGACCTACGCCGGAATTTCCGACTGATCCAATTCCGCGCGGACAGGGTATACTCTATCCCGCTAGCAAACCTGGGTTGGAACGATGCGAGGCGCCATGTCAAAGAAGCCGATCGAAATTCGGTATCACTTCGTATGCGACGGTGAAGCGGATCAGCCGGTCGAAAAGCACTGCGTCGTGCAGTTGGACCCCGATACCCTGGAGACCCGCCATCCCCTGAAGCCGGCGCCACCCGATTGGACGCGCCTCGAGGTGAAACAATGCGACATATGTCCGCTCGACCAGTCCAAGCATGCCTACTGCCCGGCGGCCTTGTCGTTCGTGGAGATCCTCCAGGAGTTCGGCGAGATTCTTTCTTACCGGCTGGTCAACGCCACCGTCACCACCGGTGAACGCACCGTGACCATCCGTACGACCGCGCAAAAGGCACTCAGCTCGCTCGTCGGACTACGCATGGCGACCTGCGGGTGCCCCATCCTGGCAAAATTCAAACCCATGGCGCGTTTCCATCTACCTTTTTCCTCCACGGAAGAAACGGTCTATCGAGCTGCGGGCGCGTACCTTCTCGCGCAGTATTTTCTGCGGCGAAGCGGTGGCAAAGCCGACTGGGATTTGGATGGCCTCAGCGCACTCTATGAGGAAATTCACCAGGTCAACGTCCAACTGGCCGAGCGAATGCGCACCATTCCAACGGGCGACGCCCACCTGAACGCGCTTGTGATCCTCGATCTCTTCACCCTCGCGCTGCCTCAGTCCATCGACGAAAACCTGAGCGAAATCGAACATCTGTTCGCGGCGTATTTTGACTGACGCGCGCGCACCCGCTCCTTTCAGCGGAATCAATAGCTGTGCTTGTCCAGCTCGGTCTTGCCCTTGAAGGTCCAGTAGATGACGACGGTATAGGTGATGACGAAGGGCATGCCCAGGAACGCGATGTTGCGCATGATGGCGAGGGTCTTCTGCGAAGACGCGGCGTTATAGATGGTCAGGCTATATGCCGGGTCCAGGTTTGACACCAGCAAATTCGGGAAGAGTGCCACCGCGAAGAGGAAGTTGAACGCCGCAATGGTGCAGCACGACGACACGAACGCGTAAAGCGGCCGGTTCTGGTAGATGGCGCGGGGGATGTTGGCGATGGCGAGCACGTTGAGCCCCACGATGATCCAGGCCGCGGGATAGCGCTCCAGATTGCGAGTGGCATCGGGCACAGCCTGCAGCGTGTAGATCGTGGCAAAAACATAGAGCACCAGGAACACGCCAAAGGGGCGCCAGATCCAGTGATGCACCCGTTCCTGAAGTTCACCCGCGGTTTTCAGATACAGGTAGATGGAGCCGTGCATGGCGAACATGGCCACCACCAGAAGGCCGATGAGCAGGGGATAGGGCCGCAATTGGTCCATCAAGGTGCCCTGGTATTCGCCGTCGGCGCCGATGGGCATCCCCATGATGGCATTGCCCACCGCCACGCCGAACAAAAGCCCCGCCGCCGTACTGGAAA
>JAHDWY010000305.1 GCA_023384315.1 Candidatus Hydrogenedentota bacterium
ATTTGGTTTGGGGCAGATGGGTGAGAGTCTACTCATTCAAGCAGCAAAGATCGGCCACGTTGCCAACGGGAAACGGCTGGCTGTCACGGTTGTCGACCATTCGGCGGAGGCGAGAAGGCGGGGGCTATATGTCAGGTACCCCCAGTTGGACAAAGTCTGCGACATCGAGTTTGTCCAAGCCGAATGCGACGATTCACTTACGCTTCGCCGTATCGCCGAGATCGCGCAGGACCCCGCCGAAATCTGCAGCGTTGCCATATGCTTTGACAACGATTCGCGAAACGCGCAGTACGCACTGAGCGTGCGACGTCATGTCGATCGAGATAGCGTACCGGTGTTCGTGCGGATAAACCAGGACTCCGGGCTCGCGGCTTTGTTCTCCCCGTCCACGAATGGGCAGAACATGTACTGCTTCGGATCGATGCGTTCGTCGTGTTCTTGGGAAATGGTGGAGGGTGACGGGCTGGACAAGTTGGCCCGCCTGATCCACGAGGACTACGTGGCCAAACAGCGGGAGCGCGGCGGCCAGAAGAGTCCATCAACGGAAGATTGGGATCGGCTATCGCCGGAACTGAGGGACTCCAACCGGCAACAGGCCGACCACATCCCCGTTAAGTTGCGCGCGCTTGGGTACCGGTTGCGAACGTTTGCAGACCTGGCGGGCTCGCCGGAAATTCCCGATGAGCAGGTGGAGACGCTCGCGCGTATGGAGCACGCACGCTGGAACGCGGAGCGGTTTCTGGCGGGTTGGACGTTGGGAGAAAAAGACGTGGGCCGGCGGCAATCACCGTATCTCGTTCCCTATGACGAACTGCCGGACGCCATCAAGGAGTACGATCGGAGCGCGGTCCGTAACATACCGCGGTTGGTAGTGGCGGGAATGCAGCAATCCTGATTGCAGATCAGCTCAACCGATAGATCCGGAAACCTACGCTGGTCATCAAATCCGGAATGGCCCGAACGGTATTGCGATCAAATTCCTTCACCTTGTCATCCAGTGCCTCCCACGGTCCCAAATATGGACTGGTTTTCTTGAGCGGATTCCTGGGGCCTGGGGTATACCCTTCCTCCAGGCGTTCTCGTACCCACCGGTCGTGTTCCATTCGCGCCATTATCTCGATCTCTTTTTTCGAGAAGTTAATGGGGGAAACTGGTTGTTGAGTGAAAGGAGTGAAACTGCAGGAAATGGCTTTCAGCTTCTCCGGGATGTGGTCCGCTTGGCGCCGGTTGGCTTCCTTGTAGGTCTCCAGCAATTCATCCCACGGTTGCATGGCCTCGTCACTCTGTGGCCGGTTTCCGGCCTGATCTCGGACAAAGCGTTCATGAATTGCCTGTGCGAGCTGCTCCCGGACGGCGCCAAACGAAGCGTCCTGAAGCACCAATCGTTCGAAGATCTCCGGGTCCACATGGAGTCGTAATTGGTTTGCTGGAGGAAGCGCCGCCTGCTCGAAGGATAGGGCGTTCGACAAGGAACTCATATCCAGTATCGCTTCCATGGAGCGTATGCCGTGGCGGTAATCTGGCACGTGGATGAGTGCGCGCAGCACGCCCGGATCAACACGCGCATAATCTTCGTCGTCGACCAACTGAGGTGTGAGGCGTTCCAGGAGGGATCGAAGCAACATAGCGCGTCGAACGATAAACACCTTATCCTTCTCGTCGCGCGGATTTGGGCCGAGCACGTCCACGAAGCCGCGCAGGCGGCTCACGAAGTCGGTACCTTTAGCATCGCGGAACCACCCCGCACTTTCGGCCGTTCCTGGGACCCCATCCGCGGAGAATGCCTCGAACGAGTCGCGAGTGCCTCCGGCGAACACAAAGATGGATTTGCCAATGGGGTGAATCGATTCGCCGTCCCTGAACCGACCGTCTTGCATGGGCGCGAGGAAGTACTTCAGCCACCCCAGTTTCCCGCCATAGGCGGAATCGAACTCGTCGAAAAACACTAACGGAATTTGCCCTTCGAGAACGGAATCTCGGACTTTGTGCAGGGCGTCGATGAGATCGTCCGGGGAATCGAATTGAGAGACATTGAACTCAATCATCCGGACCTTGCCCGGTGCCACCGTTTCTGCGACTTCCGCGACCCCAAAAGACTTCCCAGCACCGGGAGGCCCAAATACCGCAATGCAAAGAGGGCGCTTGGTTTTTTCGCGGCTTACATACTCCCGCATCAGATTCTGAATCGCGCGAAAGTGCTCAATCTCGGCCCGGTCGACCGTATGCAGATGGCGGAACCGGCCGGACGGTACCTCGCCGAGCGACCTCTCCACGCCTTGGCGAACGATTCGGAAGGCTATTTCCTCCAATCGTTTCTCGCTGAGTTGGTCCAGTATCCGCCAGAAATCCGGATCGGCGTCCTTTCCGGACTTGGTAAGGCTGATTTCCACACAACCGAGACGGGTTTTGTCCGAGTCGGCCGGTGAAAAGATCTCCGGAATGGGATAACGGGGGGCCGCGTTCTCGACTTTGAATCCGGTACGGAGCAAAGCGCGCGCACCACGAATTCCGGCGTGAATCCCACTTGTCAGTTCTTCGAAATTACCGGTCCGGTCTATCGCAGCGGCGAGCGATGCGACCAAGGCATAGGTCAATCCCGGCATGGTGCCGGGCATTGTTTCCGCAAAGCCGTCTTCCACGGAGGACGGATCAAAACACAGTTGGGACAGCGACGTCTTTCCGGTGTTTCGCGTGTATATGGCGGCGTCAATGCCAAATCGCACAATCACATGACCGCATCGACGAAGCGGACGAAGCAATACGTTGTTCTCCAACTGCCAGACGAGATCTTTCGACGTACGCTCCCAGGATAGGCGCTTGCTGATCTGCACGCCTACCGTCCGTAGATCGTCCGCGCTCAAGACGAGCAGCAGATTGTCGCGGTACGACTTGGCAAGGAAGTCCCACAATTGCCCCTTCATGAGTGGACGACACATGTTGAGGATAATCGGGGATCTTTTCGGCAAAGTGCGTAAGGCAGCTTGCCATGCAGACGGCTCGTACCGGAATCCATTGCCCGGGTCGTCCAGCACGAGGAGCGAGACGTCTTTAGCGCTTGCGATACACGGTAGCAGTGGCGCATTTTCGGAGCCGGAGAATCCCGCGTACCGTCGAAGCCGCAATGTGGTTTCTTTGCTGCCGAGAGTCCTTGGGAAGGTGCCGAGTTTCAGGTGGGATTGGAGGATACGGTCGTGCTGCGGCTTGTCGAGGTCGACACCGTCCAAGCCGACAACCTCACCGTCACACGCTGCTTGAATGAACTCCGCCAACAACAACGCGCCACCGGGGTGCATGTGGAGATATGTCTCCGGATAGAGACGCCAGTTCGATACCGTTTCGCTCAGCGTCCGTTTGCGGGAGGGCGTCGATACCTCCAGAACGTCCGCGCAGACATCACCAAGCACTGCGATCTTCTTCACGCCCATGACGAATCCCCACCGTCCCAAAACGCTGTTCGTGACCCCGGTCGGCCATTATAGCATCTCGAAATCGAATTTCGCCGGACATTCCGCTCGACTCCTTCGCTGCGGCGCGATAGCCGCCCAGAATACGCGGGCTACGCAGGCAAAGTCGGTCCACGGAAGGCCAGCGAAGCGGCCCATTCCTGGTTTTCGGTGGCCATGATCTCGTAGGCCGTGCGGACCTGGCGCCGAATTTCTTCTGGAGTCGCGGCATTCTTGAGACCCTCAGCGACGTTCTGGAGCTGGCGGCCCATGCGTTCGGAACGGCTGGCCATGCGGTGCCAATCGTGCAGGGAGTCGATGGCGTGCAAGGTTGCGCCCCAGAGGGGAAGCAGCACGGTCGTCGCAAATAGGAGCGCCGTGACGGTGGAGACGCCGTGGTGGTCTCCGTGGGAACCGTGACCCACGCCGATGGCGTGCAACAGCGCTGCCAACAGCGTCGCGGTGAACAACCCCGCCCCGATCCAGTGGGTGCGTTTTGGCGGCCCTACCTTCCGTTCCGCATTGTCGATGTGGTACTTCGCCTGGGCGCTGACCCAGTTTGCGTAAATGAAATCGCGGAGTGCGATCCATTCCGCACCGCTCTGAGGGGGCCGAGTCGACGGCGGTTCCAGATTCGCACAAGCCAGCGTCACCCAGTCCGCGGGCCGGCTATAGAATGCCAGCGATGCAGCCGCCCGCGCGTCGCCTGGCGCGGAGTCTTCGCCAAGAAGGTCGAGATACATCCGGCCGCGCAAGCGCTCGGCAAAGTGGCGGTCGTGCAGCCACTTTTCGTGCCAGATTTCCTTCCGGGAGATGCGCAAGATAAGGAGGACCGCGAGCATCGCGGCGACTTCCAGTGCGACGAGTCCGTACCAGGCGGGAAAGAACAGGACTTGGATTACGGAGACGGTGACACCGAACGCGGCGAGTTGGTACAGCCCCTTCGCGCTACGGAGGTGAAGCGATTGGTAGCGCAGGGCGAGTTGATCGGCACGACAGTACTGGGCCAGCGCTGTCCAGGTCCCTTCGCCGAGCGCCGTTTCGGGCAGGTTGCTTTTCCGAGCCGCCTCCAGCATCGTAGCGCGCTTTTCCGCAAACTTTTCCGCCACTGCGTCCCTGCCGACCGCCATGTCCCGGTTGTACGCCGAAATCTGGTGAAAGCCAAGGCTCAACGCCTTGGCCAAGGCGGGGACTTCGGCGGTCGTCCACGGGAGCGGTTCTGCCGACTCGCGTTCGATCTCGCTGCGCGGCACGAGCCGTTTCACCGGCGACTCCGGGTTCTTTGCATCGATCCATAGCGTCAACCGGCCATGTTCCAAGGCATGCTGGACGATGTCCCCTGTGCCGCCTTCGCCCTTCGCCGGTTCGCCATCCCAGATTGCGATCAGGATGTCGCACCCGTGAACCACCGCTTCCCCTGCTTCGCGGTACAGGCGGTTACGGGTCGCTTTCGTACCGTCGACCGCGCCGACCACGCGCGCGCCGGGATCGCGGGCAAGCAATCGATGAAACGTGTCGAGATGCTCCTGGCTCGCGAAATCCGTGCCGAAATCTTCGGCGTCAAACGGAAGAATTGCCCGCAGGCGTGAGTCCGGCCGGGCCAGCACCGCCTCCGCCACGATGGCATCCGCCCCCTGCGCCAGCGCCGAAACCGCGCACCACCGCAACGGCGTCCGCATGGACGGCTCCACCAGGGCCGGAGACGGCGGAATCGCCCGCCATACCGTCCGTAACGCCGCCAGCAACGCCCGGTCAAACCGTTTGCTCCACGTCTGCCCGCCGGCTTCCTCCCCGTGCGGCTGCGCCGCCGCAGACTCCAGGACGTGTTGGATGTGGTCCAACGACCTATCCACCGCCCGGCGCACTGCATCTAGGTCCGCAAGCTTCCGGTGGCCGGTTACACCGATCCGAAGTTCATATGGAATTGCGTTGGGTAAAAGCGCGAAAGAGGATAAATCAGTCGCCTTGCTGTCCCCGGATTCCACAGCCATCTCGATCCCTCACACTTGTCGAGCCGCAGTCGCGACACCCACCCCACGTCGAGGCAATGGTATGGACTGCGGGTCAAGTAGTGCAAATAAGAATTGTTTGGAGTTCCGCCTTTAGGCGGCTCGGGTCGCACGAATGCTCCACACTACATCTCCGCGTCATCCCATCCCTTGCCGTAATCGCCGAGCGGGTATTCGCGCCAGGTTCGCTTAGCCTCTTCAGGATCGGTCTGCGCGAGATACTCCCGCGCGCTACTCCACGGCCAGTCTGTCCAGCGCTCAACGTAGTGGTGATGTACCGGGTTGTGATGAACGTAATTCAGCGTGGCCCAATAGTGCCGATCCGAACGCATCGCGCGCTCGACAGCGCGGAAGAAGACTTTGCGCCCGCGCGAATTCTCCTCGCCGTTCCAGGCGTACGAGGTACGCCCGTGCCGCTTTCCCAACTGACGCAACAGACCGAGTATGTCAGCGGCTTCGACCAGCGCGTGATCCTGATTCGG